>JAMLGR010000003.1 GCA_023957775.1 Fimbriimonadaceae bacterium
ACGCAAGTGGGAAGGGCCTGCCACGCTGTTTCCCGAGTATGCCGACGTCAGGCAGGCGGCGAAATTCGCGGCGCTGCGTGGTACGGTGGCCGCCTGCGAGGGGCGCGCTGCGGACGCGATCGCCGATGCGGATCGCCTCTTCGCGATGGCTGGACACCTCCGCGAGGAGCCGACCAACTTGGGAGCCTTGGTGGCGGAGTCGATCGAGAGGATCGCTCTGCAGCACGTCGGCGAGTGGTCCTTCATCCGCCGGGACGAACCCGCCTACGCTCAGGCATTGGACCGTTTGGTGCGAGCGTTGCCTCCTCCCGATCTGAAACGGGAGCACCGCGGGGACCTGTACGGAGTCCTGTCGTTGATCGAGCTCTGCTCCACGCCGAAAGGGCGTGCCGATCTGGGGCTCAAGGAAGAGGACCTCCCGAGCGGCCCTGAGCAGATCTTCACACGCCTCCTCAGCCCCAGCAAGTCGAGGATCAAAATCGTTCAGTCGTTCCGAAGATCGTGGGCGGTCCTCGACCAGCCATCGAAGGAGAGGGACCCAATCCTCGAGGACGCCCGCCAGGAATTCTTCCAGGCGTTGGTCGCCTTTCCGACGGCGGCGAGGATCTACCATGCGCTCGTTGCGGACACCGAGTTCACGATCGGCCGTGAGGAGGGGTGGCAGGCGCGCCGGCAGCAGTACCTGGCCCTGGCCCTTGCGCTGCGGAGCCCCGTGATTCCACCCTCGATCGACACAAGGAGGTGGCCAAGTCCGTTCGACGGCAAGCCGATGGCCTACCGCTTCGACGGGAAGCAGATTCAGATCGAAGTGAGTGGCCTTGAGGGGTCGACCGGGGTGCCTTCGATCCTCAAAGTGCCGCCTGATTGGGGTTTGGATCCCGCCGGGGAGCAAGCGGGATCACCCGCCCCGGCCGGCCGATAGCGGGGGCGGGGTGCCACGCGCGCTGGACGGACGTGTCCGGAAGGAGTGAAAGCGCGGATGAATCCGCGCAGTCCCATGGGCTAGCCCGCTAGGATTTCGCCTTGACGCTGGAACACGCCGTGGACGTACTCGGCGATCAGCACGCGCTGTTCGTGGCTGTCGGGGGCGAACTTGAATCCGCTCGTGTAGAGGTCGGAGTCCTTCACGGGTCGGCAGTACCGCACCTGGCCGCGCAAGGAGAGCGGTGTGCCGCCGTCCTGTCCGATCTCGAGCATGCAGATCTCGCTCACGGGCAACTGGTCCTTCGAACGAAGCTGGACGCCGCCGAGCCCGATGTCCACCAACATGGCGCGGTACGGTTCCTCGCGACCCTCTTGGTAGAGCAGGGCGCACTCCATGAATTCAAAGCGCGCGTAGTGTCTCAGGTCCGAATGTGCGTTGTCGTTCAAAGATCCACCCTCGTCGTCGGTGCCGCACGTGCGGCATCTCTTCTAAGATGATCGGAAGGTCGCCCGGGAATCTTAAACGACGGTCCCCAAAAACGGCATCCGCGCAAAAAAAGGCGCCCTTTCGAGAAAAGGCGCCCTTGGTGGTTCGAACCGGCGATCTACTTCTTGGGAGCGGAAGTGATCAGCACGTGTCCGGTCTTGGCGTCGAATTCGATCTCGACGTCCAGGCTGTCGCGAAGGAAGCTCAGGGGAACGATCGTGCGGCCCCGCTCGAGGAACGGCGCGATCTCCATGCTGACCGGCAGGTTGTTGATGTGCGCGACCGTGTCGCCGATGTGGACGACGATCGTGCGGCCGTTCGCTTCGGCGGTCATCACCTTGGCGATGTTCTCCCAGGCGACCTTGCCGTCCGCGGCCTCGAGGAGGTGGCGGATCGGAGCGAGGGGGATGCCGTTCTCGACGCGCGGCTGCACGTCGAACTCGACGTACTTCGAGTCCATCAGAATTGCGTAGGTGCCGATGTTGGGCACCCGATCACCCTTGGCGAGTCGAAGGAGGCCGACCCCGGCCTTGGCCGTCGTGGCGACCGACGTGCTCGGGGAACTCACATCGATCTTGGTCGCGACTTTGGATGTCACGACCGGCGGGGCCGTCCGGGCCACCTTCTCGGGGACCGTCGGCACGACCTTGGGCGCAACTTTCTCGACCGGTTTCGCTGGAGGAGCGGCCACGCGCTGGCCCGTTGGGGTGAGGCTCTTCGCCCCGGTCGCGATGGCGTTTTCGACCTGGATGGGTTTGGTGCCCGCGGCCGCTGCCGGCTTGACTTCGACGGGGTTCGCGCTCGTGAGGGGCTCGGTGGTCGGCACCTTGGGCGATCCTGGATTGCCGAGCACGGCCTTGCCCGGTTCGACGGTGGGTTTGATCGTCCCCGGATTGCCGGCGACGGGGAGGACCTTGTTTTCGGAGGTCGTGCCTTCGACCTTCTCCTCGGTCTTGCGGACCGTGCGGCCGCCGGGATTGTTCACGAAGACGCGGATCTTCTTGGTCTTGAGCGTATTGCTGGAATCGTCCACGACCCAAGCCTCGAGCTCGTGCCAGCCGTTGGCGTCCCGCTGGGTGTCCCACAAATAGCTGTAAGGCGGCACGTTCGTCATCGACTTGAACTGGTTGTCGATGAAGAAGCTCACGTACATGTTGCGGATGGACCGACCGAATCCGACCTTGATCTCGACGGGGCCTTGGACCGTGGAGCCCATCTTCGGCGCGGAGACGAAGACCGGCGACTGCGATCCGTCGTCGGCGCTGATCGTCGTCCGCTCGGTGCCCACGACCTTGCCGGCCTTGTCGAACAGCCGCACCTCGACTTGGTTGTCGCCCAGGTTCAGGGCGCTCAGGTCGAGCGTGAAGTTCGTTTCGCCGCTGCTGCTTCCAGAGTTCAGCGTCCTCGTGCCGTAGCTCACGCCATTGACGCGGAGCTCGGCAAGGGCCGCCGATGCCCCCGTGTACCGAATGGTCAACGTCGGGCTGTTGAGCGCCCGGTCGATCAGAATCGTCGCGTCGTAAATGAACGCGTTGGCCACCATGCACGCAGCAAACGCGCCTGCGACAGCAAGCAGCTTAGTCCAGCAATGTTTCATCGTCACTCCAATCCACGCCCATCCGTCGATGGGACCCTCCGTCTTGCCTATTCTCACACTTTGGCGTGTGAAAGTCAACCTCGCCCGTCGCCGCTCCCTGAAGGACGGATGGGAGGCGGGTAACGAGTGCTGGACGCGACGGAGCCCGGTTGAAGTTCGGGGGATGGTTCGACAGGTATCGTGGCCGCAAGAACGATGTTCACAGGCCTCTTGATCGCTTTCGCCCTGACGCAGGTGCCGACCGAATTGCAGAACTACCTCGCGCTTCCCGCCCCCGAGTTTCGATGGACGGTCGTGCGCCGCGACGGCGACCGGACGGATCTCTCCGTGCTGTCGCATGCGTGGCATGGCCACACGATGCGCCACGGCGTGAGCGTCCTCCGTCCTTCGAAGGACGACCACCCGGGCGTGGCGATGCTGATCGTGACCGGGGGAGACGTCAACGAGAAGGACGTTGCGGAGGCGCGGACCCTCGCCCGGGAATCGGGCATGGTCGTCGCCACGGTGTTCGATATTCCCAACCAGCCCCTGTTTGGCGAACGCGAGGACGGCCTCATCGCGACGACGTTCGTCAAGTTCCTGGAGACGGGCGATGCCACGTGGCCGCTGCTGTTCCCGATGGTCAAGGGCACCCTCCACGCGATGGATGCAGTGGAGCAGTGGAGCGAAACCGGCCGGCCGGCGCTTCGCAAGTTCGTTGTGACCGGGGCGAGCAAACGCGGTTGGACGAGCTGGCTGGTCGGCGCCAGCGGCGATCCGCGCGTGATCGGGATCGCGCCGGAGGTGTACGACAACCTCGACATCCTGCCTCAGATGAAGCACCAGGTCGAGGCGTTCGGCGGCTATTCGGAGCGGATCGGCGACTACACGAGCAAGGATCTGATCGCAACGCTGGAAACCGAGGCGGGTCAGAAGCTGGCCCGCATGGTGGATCCGTTGAGTTACGTCTCGAAGATCTCGATTCCCGTCCTTCTGGTGACGGGCACGAACGACCCCTATTGGCCGGCCGATGCGATGAGCCTCTACTGGAACAAGTTGCCGATGCCGAAGTGGGCGCGCATCTTGCCCAACAACGGCCACACGTTCCAAGACAAAGATTTGGAGCACGCCGCGCTCGCCGCGTTCGCCCGCTCCTGCGCAGGCGAGTTCGCGATGCCCTCCGTGGCCTGGGACCTGAAGATCGACGGCGAGGCTGCGGTGGCCTCGTTCGACGTGGACGGCCAGGGGATGGTGGCGTGCCGGATCTGGACGGCGGGCAGCGCGTCGCAGGACTTCCGCGCTTCGGTCTGGAAGGAGGCCGCAAAGGTCCAAGTCGACCCTCCGTCGACCGAGTCGGGCAAGAGCCGCCCCGCGATCCGCTTCGTGCTGCCCGCCGAGCCCTGGAAGGCGATCCTCGCCGAGGTTTCCTACCGGCGGGCCGGGCGGACGTTCAGCGTGTGCCTGCCGGTCCGGGTGGTCGGGCCGGGGGCTTAGTCCTTGGTCCTTCGTCCTTCGTCCTTAGGCCTTGGGCCTTGGGCCTTGGGCCTTGGGTGTTGGGCCTTGGGTGTTGGGCCTTGGTGTCGTTCCGCTTCCCGGTCATCCCGAGCGAAGTCGAGGGATCTGGAGGTCGGATCCGAGCGTGATCGGAGTGGTTGCTGCGATCCCGGGAGCCCTGCACAACCGGTTCCCTCGACAAGCTCGGGATGACGGGAGGGCCCGGGATGTCGGGAGGGCCCGGGATGTCGGGAGGGCCCGGGATGACGGGAGGGCCCGGGATGACGGGAGGGCCCGGGATGACGGGAGGGCCGGGATGACCGAGGAGGATCTCCGCGCCTCCGCGCCTCCGCGCCTCTGCGTGAGACCTTTTGGGGACCGTCTCCGCGCCTCCGCGCCTAGCGCGCGGGGGGTGCGCCGGTCTCGGCGACCACGGTGGACCCGATCCCGCCCCGCACGTTGAACTCCCCTGTGACCCGCATCCACCTGGGCGAGCACGCGGCGCCCAGCTCGTCGAGGATGCGGTTGACCACGGCTTCGTAGAAGATCCCCTCGTTCCGGAACCCGTAGTAGTACAGCTTGAGGGCCTTGAGTTCGAGGCACAGGGCGTCGGGGACGTACTCAAGGGTGATCGTGGCGAAATCCGGCTGGCCCGTTTTGGGGCAGACGCTGGTGAACTCGGGGCAGACGTGCGTGATGCGGTAGTCCCGCTGCGGCGCCGGGTTGGGGAAGGTCTCGACCATGGGCTACATCTTGTGGATCGCGTGGCCCGCCGCGTCCTCGTACGCCTCGAGCATCGCTTCGCCGAGGGTGGGGTGCGCGTGGATCGTGTCGGTCATCGCCTCGACCGTCGCCTCGAGCTTGATCGCGGCGGCGGCGGCGGCCACGAGGTCGGTCACGTGCGGGCCGATCATGTGCACCCCGAGCACCTCGCCGTACTTCTTCTCGGCGACGACCTTGATGAACCCATCCTTTTCGTCGATCGCCATGGCCTTGCCGAAGATCTGGAATCGGGATTTCCCGATGACCACATCGTAGCCCTGAGCCTCCGCCTCGCTCTGCGTGAGACCGACGGAGGCGACTTCGGGAATCGTGTAGACGCAGTTCGGGACGACCTTGTAGTCCATCTTCCGCTCCTCGCCGCGGACCGCGTTGGTCACCGCGACGATGCCCTCCATCGAGGCGACGTGGGCGAGCTGGATCCTTCCGGTGACGTCGCCGATCGCGTAGACGTTCGGGCAGTGCGTGCGCAGCGAGTCGTCCGCGACCTCCACCCCGCGCCGGTGGAGCTTGACGCCGATCTTCTCAAGGTTCATGCCGTCGGTGTTGGCCTTGCGTCCCACCCCGAGCAGCACGACTTCGACCTCGACGATCTCGGTCTTGGTGCCTTGCTTGACGTGGCACTTCCAGCCGCCCTTGGCCTTCTCGCACTTCTCAAGAGTCGCTCCGGTCTGGATTTTGATCCCCTGTCGTCCCAGAAGCTTGGCAAGCTCGGTTCCCAGGTCGGCGTCCATCGTGGGGATGAGGCTGGGCATCATCTCGACGACCGTCGTCTCGGTTCCCAGACCGTTGAAGACGTAGGCGAACTCGGTTCCGACCGCACCGCCTCCCAGGATCAGCATGCTCTTGGGCACGAAGGGGGCGGTGACCGCCTCGTCGGACGTCCAGACGTTCTCCTTCACGCCGCCTTTCAAGCCCGGGATGTCGAGGTGGATGACCGACGAGCCCATGGCGAGAATGAAGTTCTTCGCCCGGATCTTCTCCTTCTTGCCGTCCTTGGTCACCTCGACCGTGTGCGGATCCACGAACGAGGCGAAGCCCTCGACGTGGCGCACCCCGTTCTTCTTGAAGAGCAGACCGATGCCTCCGCGCTGCGCCTGGACGATCTTGTCCTTGCGCGCCATCATCTTCTTGAAATCCATGCCGGCCTCGCCGCCAACGTCGATCCCCAGGTTGCCTGCGTGCTTGACGTGCTGGAGGCGTTCGACCGAGGCGATCATCGCCTTCGACGGGATGCAGCCCCAGTTCAGGCACGTGCCGCCCAGATACTCCTTTTCGACGCAAACGACCTTCGCCCCCATCTGGGCGGCTCGGATCGCGGCGACGTAGCCGCCCGGGCCGGCTCCGATCACGATCAGGTCAGCATCGAAGTTGTCGCTAGGCATGGTCTGGGGTTGCTCCTTGGATCCGGGAATCTCGGAAATCTGCTCGATGATCGACCCGAAAGCGTTCGGAGCCGTGGAGGCGGCTCCGGGGCCGTTGACCGTGGGGCTGCCCTCGTTCGTCATCGTCGCTTGGCGCGGGACTCCGCGCGGAACCAGTGTACCTTCGGCGCCCGTGCTATAAAGGGTCCATGGCGGAGCGACTGTGGGCGCCTTGGCGCCTGACCTATATCGAGAAGGCGACCCCGAGCGGCGAGTGCATTTTCGTCGATCTTCCGACGCTGGATGCCGATCGGGAGAACCTCATCCTCCACCGCGGTCGGCACGCCTTCGTGATGCTCAACGCCTTTCCCTACACGAACGGCCACCTGATGGTCGCGCCGTTCAAGCACACGTCTTCGATGGGCGAGCTCGACGACGCCGAGCTGCTGGAAATCAACCAGCTCGTCGCCAAGTGCCTGCGGTGGATCGAAGAGGCGTACGCTCCGGACGGATTCAACATCGGCGTCAACCTCGGCTCGGCGGCGGGCGCGGGCATTCCCACCCACATCCACTGGCACATCGTGCCGCGTTGGACCGGGGACACCAACTTCATGTCGGTCGTGGGCGAGGTCCGCGTCTTGCCGCAGAGCTTGGAAGAGAGCTACGACCGGCTTCGCGCGATCGTCGAGCGCGAGGAAGCGGGGGCGTGATGCCCGGCGCGACGCTGGACGAGGTTCGCGCGGGGTGCCTCGCGTGCCGCGCGTGCGATCTCGCCGAAAGACGCCGCACCGTGGTCTTTGGCGAGGGAGACCCCGCCTCCCCGTTGGTCTTGGTGGGCGAGGGGCCTGGAGACACCGAGGACGCGACGGGGCGGCCGTTCGTGGGGCGTGCGGGACAGCTTCTCGACAGGGCTCTGGCCGATGCGGGCCTGGCGCGCGAAACCGTGTACATCACCAACACCGTGAAGTGCCGCGCGTGCGACTGGTCGACCGGTCGGCCGGTCAACCGTCCGCCGACGGAGGGGGAGACGGCGAACTGCCGTCGCTGGCTGGTGCCTCAGCTCGCGTCGATCGCCCCCGAGATGATCCTGTGCATCGGGGCTCCAAGCGCCAAGAACCTGATTCGAAAGGAGTTCAAGATCACCCGCGAGCGGGGGAAGTACTTCCCCTGCGAGTTCGCCCGAGCGGCGATGGCCACGCTGCACCCCGCCTACATCCTGCGCAATGCCGGAGCGTCCTCGGACGGGGGCTACAGCCTGCTCGTGCAGGACATCGCCCGGGCATGGGAGGCCGCGAATCGGCTCCGGGAGAAGGCAACGGCAAGAGCCGCAGAGCAACTGCGGCTTCTGTGACGTCCGTGGGCCAAGCGGCACGCCCATCGAGCGGGTGTGGCACCCTTGGACCCTTGCTCTTCGCCGGTCACCCTTGACAGCACGCCCGTCGCGCGGGCGTGGCACCTCGCTCCGGCCGCCCTCTCGGGCCAGCGGATCCGCAAGCCCGTCGAGCGGGCGTGGCAGTGCTCTTTCGACCGCCCTGGATCAGACGACCCCTTCGGGAAACCAGAGAGCAAGCTCGCGGGCGGCGGCCTCCGGGTCGCTGCTGGAGTGGGTGAGATTGTCGTCGATCGAAAGGGCGAGGTCCCCTCGGATCGTTCCGGGTGTGGCCTCGATCGGGTTCGTGGCTCCCATCATCGCCCGGATCGCCTTGACGGCGTTGGTGCCGCGCACGGCCATGGCCACGACCGGTCCGCTCGTGAGGTAGTCGCACACGTCCTTGAAAAACGGGCGCTCGCGGTGCTCGGCGTAGTGCTGCTCCACCACGGGGCGCTCGGCGCGGATCAGCTTGAGGCCGACGAGGGTCAGGTCGCGCGCTTCGATGCGCCGGGTGATTTCACCGATGAGGTTGCGGGAAACCCCGCCGGGCTTGATCAGAACGAGAGTCGTTTCCATGCGTGTTCGTAGGTTCTCCAGAGGGTGGGAATAGCACTCAGGATACCCCCGGGGAACCACCGAACGACGACTCGGCCGCTACTGGCTGAGCATCTCGCGCAACCGACGCCGCTGCGCGAGGGCGCGCAACTTCTTGATGGCCTGGACCTCGATCTGTCGGATGCGTTCGCGCGACAGTTTCATCTCCTTGGCGAGCTCCTCCTGGACCAGGGGCTCGGAGTTTCCGTCCAGTCGAAACCGGAGCCGCATCACGCGCTGCTCGCGTTCGTTCAGCTCGAGAAGAATCCGCTGCAGTTCGAGCATCACCTCTTTGGTGAGCACCATCGATTCGGGGTCGCCGCCATTCTCGTCCTTCAAGAGGCCGCCAAGGGTCATCCCGCCGCTGTCGCCGACCGTCATGTCCAGGCTGAGCAGCTCCTGCGAGGATTGGATGAGCGACATCAATTTCTTGGAGCTGATGCCCATCGCCCGCGCGAGCTGTTCGGACGACGGCTCGTGGCCGAGGTCTCCCGCAAGCCGGATGCGCTCCTTCTCGATCTTCCGCAAGGATTGCGAGACGTGGGCGGGCAGGCGAATGGCTTTCGACTTGTTGTCGATGGCGCGCCCGATCGCCTGGCGGATCCAGTGCGTGGCGTAAGTGGAAAAACGGAATCCCTTCTCCGGATCGAACCGCTCGGCGGCCTGCATCAACCCGATCGCGCCTTCTTGAATGAGGTCTTCGAGGGCGATGGCTCGGTTGCGGTAGGCCTTGGCGATATTGATCACCAGCCGCATGTTGGACTCGATCAGCCGCTTGCGGGCGGAGGCCCCTCGCTCGGCGACGCGCGCAAGGACCTCTGGGGTGACCTGCGCGGGGCAACCGAATTCGCGCAGGTCGGGATGTTTGAGCAGGCGCAACAACTCGTCGTGGCGTCCTTTGGCGACCATCTCGCCTGCCTGGACCAGACGCGTGAAGCTGCCCTCCTCCTCGGGGGTGAGGAGCGGGGCTTGGGTCAAGCGGCCCAAGTAGCTTGGAATCCCGTCTTCGTAGTCCATCAATCAGTCCGTCGCACGCTTTCGAGGACCTCGCGAAACCCAACGGTGCCGAGGACCCATGCGCAAGATAACGGAGCAAGCATCATGCCAAATCCCAACCGACTTCCCGGTGGTTTCTCCCACTTCTAGCTGACGCTCAAAGGAAAGCGATTGTTTCCCACCCGGGCCGGCGAGCCGACAGTTCAATCAAATGTACGGGCAGTTTACCTGCCTATATCCCGGTGCCGGAGCCCGTTCTCCTGGGTATCGTCGGCATGGATGAACGAGGCGCAGTTCTTGGCGAGCCGCGAGGCGGGTTGGTCCATGCTCCAGCGGCTTTGCGACCGCGCGGACGTGAGTCCGGCCAACCTCACGACCGGGGAGCTCCGGGAGCTTGTCCGGCTGTACCGGCAGGTTTCGCGCGATCTCGCGCTCGCTCGGACCCACTCGGTGAACGTCGACCTGATCGCCCATTTGAACAGCCTTTGCGCACGGGCGTACAGTCAGCTCTACCGCACCCCGCGCAAGCCGTTCGGGGCCGCGCTTGGCGCGGCGCTGGCCTCCGCTGCGCAAACCGTTCGCCGGCGCGCGTGGTTCGTCGCGGCAAGCGCCACGATCTTCGTTGCCGGGGTTCTATTTGCAGCGTGGGCGCTCCGCTCGGTACCCGAGGCGCGCGTCCACCTGATCCCGCCGATGATGGAGCCGGTCTTCGCCCAGTGGAAGAGCGGGCAGTTCGAGGAGCGATCGGCCTCGGAGGCCATTGCGATGTCCGGCTTCTACAGCTCCAACAACCCCTTCGTCGCCATTCTCTCGGGTGCGATCGCGGCGGCGACGTTTGGCGTCGGGACCGCGGAGCGGCTGTTCTCGAACGGCTTGATCCTGGGCTCGTTGGCGAGCGAAATGGCGGGCGTCGGGAAACTCGGCCACCTGCTGGTCTCCATCGCCCCGCACGGCGTGACGGAGATCAGCGGACTCGTCCTTTCGGGCGCCGGGGGGCTTGCGCTCGGCTGGGCGCTGATCGCCCCAGGGAGGCGCAGCCGCGGCGATGCGCTTCGCGAAGCGGGCCACGACGCGATCGTGCTGTTGGCAACCTCCGTGGTTCTGATGTTCATCGCGGCGCCGATTGAAGGGTTCTTCAGTTTCAACCCGTCGGTGCCCGGGTGGGCCAAGGTCGCGCTCGCGCTGGCCAGCGCGGCGGGATGGGCGGTCTTCTGGACGGGCTATGGCCGAGAGATCGAGGAGGCGCCGCTCAGCCAGAGACCGCCAGGGCGAGCATGAGCGTCAGTCCGTTGTGCACCGCGTGCATGACGATGGCGGGGACGAGCGACTTGGTCTGATAGGTCAGCAGGGCGGCCATCGCGCCGACGCCTGCGAGCGCGGGCCACGCGGGAATTCCGGTCGGGTGAATCGAGGCGAAGACCAGGCTGGTCAGGAGGATTCCCGAGGGGACGTGCTTGAACGCCGCGCTGATCGCGGGCAGCAGCGTGCCTCGAAAGACGCTCTCCTCCACGATCGGGGCGACCACGGAAGCCGCGAACAAGGTCGCCAGGATCGTCGCGAGGGAAGGGTTGTTCATCAGCTCGACCGAGGTCGGGTGCTCGGGCGGAGGAAGAAACCGGAACATCGTCACGCCGAGGATTCCGAGGATCAGCACGACGGGAAGGTTGGCCAAGGCGCCGGCCACGCCCCACATCACGTTCTTCCCCAATTCGGTCCCTCGAACGCCAATCCGCCTGAACGTGATTCGGCTCCCGTCGACGGGAACGAGGGTGAGGAGGACGACCATCACAAGCAGGGCCAGCGCGTAGGTGACGCCGGCGGCCCATTTCGGAAGCCCCGTGGCCTCGCCTCCCAGCAGGTACGAGAGGGCGACCATGCCCAACAGCACCTGCGCCGCGCGCATGGCGTGACGATCCGAGTCGCGCGGCGTGAGCTGCCCGACGGGATGGCCGAGCGGCTTGAGGCGCCCGTTCGCACGTGCCACGAAGTAGGCGGGCCAAAGAAGGAGCCCGAAGAGCATGCCGAATGCCCCTACGGCTCCGGCTGTGAGGAGAAGGGCGGCCTTCCCGGCGGAGAGGAGTTCGCCGCGGGGGTCCTTGACCCCGGCCCGTTCGCGCGCATGGGCGCGGGCGAGTTTGAGGAGGAAATTCGACCCGGACAGCGCTTTCTCGACCGCCGCGAGTTGCTCGGAATCGAGTTTTTTGGAGCCGTAGATCGTGGCAAAGGCTTTGTTTTCGGGCGTGGGGACCGCCTTGATGGCTTGGAGGTCCCCGGGGACGATCTCCTTGCCGGTTTCGGTTCGCATCGCGACGTAGAGCTTGGCGGCCTCGGCGTTCTTGGTCCGCAGCGGGGCGAGGTCCGAGATGGCGTTCTCGAGCGCCTCGTCTCCCGGGTTCTTCTCGAGCTGCTTGTTCGGAACGGCGAGCACCTCGCCGACTTTGCGAAGCGCCTCGCGCTGGCGCACGCCCATTTCGAGGACGGTCTCGTACGGTTTGAGATCGTGGTCGTCGGGGGTCGATCGGCTGAGGTACTGCTCCAGTTGAGCAAGAACGAGGAAGGAGACGACGGCGATCAGCAGCGCCCACCCGAGCCGGTTGCGCTTTTCAGGTTCGGGGAGATCGAAGGTGGGAAGAGTCACGGGTCCGGAGAGCGGTCGTCGGGTTGGTGGAGATGGCTCGCTGCGGCTTCGCGAACACGGCCTACGGACGACTCGGGTTCGCGCAACGAGTCCCAGTTTGTCATAACGCGAGGGCCGACGGCGCGCGGGGCGACGTCGCCCGGCGATGAAAACGGAACCCTTTGTGCGCGGATCGGCTTCTAGGAGATGTGGATTGGCCGTGGATCGTGGGTTTTCTCGTCGCGTACTTGGGCTGGCAGTTTTGGCTGGGACCCAAGCTGGGCGTGCCCACCTGAATGTCCAGCGCCCCGACGTGATCGTCGGGTTCCAGCTCGAAGTCTTCGAGCGATGAACACTCCCCCAAGGCCTAAGGCCCAAGGCCCAAGGCCCAAGGACCAACTTGGGGCGGATGATGGGGATCGAACCCACGACCTCCTCAGCCACAGTGAGGCGTTCTAGCCACTGAACTACACCCGCCGCGAGGCTCTGATTGTGGCGTTTGCCGGGCGGGGAAGTCAAGTTGCGGGGAACCGGGAGACGGGAATCGGGAGACGGGAATCGGGAACCGGGAGACGGGAATCGGGAATCGGGAATCGGGAGACGGGAATCGGGAATCGGGAATCGGGAATCGGGAGTCGGGAGTCGGGAATCGGGAGGCGGGAGCGCGCGCAACCGGGTAAACCGCTGCCGTGGTTCGCGTGTGCATCGCACTGGGATCGAACGTTGGGGATCGTGCGTTGCACCTGCAGCGTGCCGTGGCGGCGTTGGCCTTGGAGCTTCGCCTGTTGCGCGGCAGCCCGGTTTACGAGACCGCTCCGATGTACGTCGAGGACCAGCCCGTCTTCTTCAATGCCGCTTTGCTCGCCGAGACCGCACTGGGTCCTCTGGCGCTCCTCCGTCTTCTGAAGCGGACCGAGGCCGAAGTGGGGCGGACCCCTCGGGAGCGGAACGGGCCGCGGGAGATCGACCTCGACCTCATCGCCTACGGCGCGCTCGCGTACCGGTTCGTCGACCGTGGTCGAACCGTGCTGGAGATCCCGCATCCCCGCCTCGCTGAGCGGCTCTTCGTGTTGCAGCCGATGCTGGATCTCGACCCCGCGTGGCATCTCCCGGGCCTCGGATCGGTGCGATCCGCCATCGACGCCGCCGAAACCGACCCGCAATCCGTCCGAAAGCTGGACCATGTCGTTCTTTCGCTATAGCGCGCGCGATGCGCAGGGCAAGATCCTCGAAGGCACGATCGAGGCTCCCGACGTACGCGAGGCGTCGAGGCTGCTGGTCGATCGCGGTTACCGCGTGGACCACATCCAGCCCTCGGGTGCGGCCACGCGCGTGCCGGTCGATGCGGTGCCGGACGGACCGACGATCCGCACGAAGCGCGCGACGGACAAGGACCGGTTTCTCCTGTTTTCGCAACTGGCGTCGCTGCTGCGCAGCGGCGTCAATCCGCACCAGGCCTGCGAGACGCTCGCCCGCAGGACCCGCCACTCGGGGATGCAGCGCGCGTGCCAGGACGTGGCGACGTCGGCGCGCGAAGGGGCTCCGATCAGCTCGGTGCTGGAACGCTATCCCTACCTGTTCCCGCCCCACGTCGTCGGGATCGTGCGGGCGGGCGAGGCCGCGGGCTTTCTTCCGGAGGCGTGCGAGCGGATTGCGGACCAGGCCGAGTCCAGCCACAAGTTCGGCCGGGCGATGTGGATGGCCACGGCCGTGTTCCTCCACGCGCTCCTGATCATCCCCGGCGCGTGGCTTGCCACGCGCGGGGTCTCCACCGCGTGGGACAAGATCGACGCCTCGGGCGGCGCCGGGGGCGCGGCCGGCGGTCTGCGCCTGATGCTCGACTCGATGATCGAGCGCCTTCGTTGGCCGGTGGGTCCGATCACGCTCGGTGTGTACGTGCTCCTCTGGTTGGGGTGGCTGGTCTGGAAGTCGATGCCGCTGCGCCCGCTCCGCCATCGGATGGGGCTGCAGTGGGTGGCCTACGGGCCCCGCGCCCGGCAAGAAGGGCTCGCCATCTTCGCGTGGGCCCTGTCCCGGATTTCGAACGCTGGGATCGCGCCCCAGGCGGCGTGGCGGATGGCGGTCGACTGCGTCCCGAATCTCGAGCTTCAGGAGAGGATTCGCGACGCCGGCAGCCGGCTGCGGGAGAACCAGCCGATGTCCGAGGCGTTCTTCGAGAGTCGGCTCTTCCCCGAGGAGTACGCGCCCATGATGGCGACGGGGGAGCAGACGGGCGATATCCCCGGAACGTTGTCCCGCCTGGCCGAGGCGGGGCGCAGCGAGTTTGAGTCCGCGACGGGGAAGGCCAAGTGGCGGACGGGGTGTTGGAGCTCCCTCGGCTGCTTCGTCGCTTCGGCCGTGGTCTTCGCGCTCTTCATCTACATGTGGCTTTACGAGATTCCCAACAAGGTCTTGCCGGGATTCTCCGACTAGTGTTGAGCACCAACGGCGGGGTTTCGACGTCTTTGTTACCAGGCGCCGGATCGGCGCCTGGACCTTGCCATGCCGATCTTTGAATACCAGGCCCGCGACGAGCGGGGGCAGGACGTGCGGGGGACGCTGCACAGCAGCTCGCTCTCGGCCGCTGCGGAGGATTTGGCCAAGCGGGGGTTCGAGGTCGAGCACGTGGGAATCGCCCAGGGGCTCGACGATCCCGTGCCGCGCGAGTTCGCGGGCCGTTCGGAGGCGGCGAGTCCGCCCGAAACTCCCGCCCGGGAGCGGTCGCCCTCGGTTCAGCCCGAGATCGACCGCACCACCCAGCAGCGCTCCTACATGCAGACGCACGTGGTGGGGCAACTCGTGGGCCGGGTCCCGCTCGCGCAGCAGCTCTTCTTCTTCCGCCAGTTGGGCACCATGCTCAACGCCGGCGTGAGCATCATCCAGTCGCTGGACACGCTGGCCGGACAGGCGCGCGACCCCCGGCTCGCGCGCATCGTGCGGGAGCTCGCCCACCACGCGCGCGAGGGTCGGCCGCTCAGCGTGGGCATGCAGCGCTACCCCGAAGTGTTTTCGCCCCTCATGCTCAGCTTGATCCGCGCGGGCGAGGAGGGCGGCATGCTCGAGGGCTCGGTCAAGCAGATCGCGGAGTATCTCGAGCGCGAGATCGAACTGCGCAACCTCATGCGCCGCGTCACGATCTACCCGAAACTGGTCGTCGGCGCATCGATCGTCATCGTGCTGGCCACGAACTCGATCATCGCTTCGCTGGGCAAGAGCGGGGGATTGAGTTCGCCGCTCACGCAACCGGCTACCTGGTTCGTGCTCGGTCCGCTGCTCGTCGCGATCTACCTTTTCGTGCGTTTGGGGTTGCCCAACCCGCGGATCAAATACAACTACGATCAGGTGGTCCTTTCGATACCCGGACTGGGCAACACGGTCAAGCAGCTCTGCATGGCGAAGTTCGGACGGGCGTTCGGTGCGCTCTACTCCGGCGGGGTGCCCGTGCCCAAGGCCACCCAACTGGCCGCCGACGCCTGTGGCAACGAGTACCTGCGCGCGAGGATCTACCCCGCTGCCAAGCGTCTCGAAGAGGGTTCGGGGATCACCGAGACGTTCCGAGCCACCGGCGCGTTTTCACCCATCGTGTTGGACATGACGCACACGGGGGAGACCACCGGCAACCTCGATGCGATGCTGCAGAAGATGGCCGAGTTCTACGAGGACGAGGCGCAGACGCGCTCGGTGCAGTTCGCCTACGCGTTCGGCATCCTGGCATTATTGCTGGTTGCCGCCTATGTGGGTTACGTGGTGGTCACGTTTTATGTAGGCTATTTCAGCGGGATCACCAAGGCCGCCGGATGAGAGCGTCGGTCCTCGTGGCACCGCGAGCATTCAATTCCACCAGGTTGTCGGAGAAACCCGGTATTTATAACGGCGAACCCATTTCCGACCGAGGATAAGGGTGTCGCATACTGAAATGGGAGGCCCGTTGGCAAGTACCAACGGCGGATCATGGCGAAACGATCGCACTACGACGTGCTTGGGGTGTCGCGCAACTTCTCGTCGACGGAGTTGCGCTCCGCTTATCGTCGCCAGGTCTTACAGTATCACCCCGACCGGTCGAAGGCGCCCGACGCCGTAGAGCGGTTCATCGCGGTCACCGCGGCCTACGAAGTGCTGAGCGATCCGGCTCGCCGCGCCAGCTACGATCGGTTGATCGCGGTCGAGGGAGGGCAGGCGGCGGTTCGGGTGGGGCCGCAGCAGCGAGAGCGCCAACCTGCCGGCCAGCGGGCGCGCGGGGGCGCGAAGGTGCGCGAGAAGCCCGACTTCGACCATCTCACGCGGCTTTTCGCCACTGGCAGGTACGCGGACGCCGAGCGTCTGGCTCGGGGCCTCATCAAGGCGCACCCCAAGAATCCGGTGCCGTATGCGGTTTTGGGCGACGTGCTTCGCGGGCGCAACGACCTCGAGGGCGCGGCTCGCATGTACGCCTACGCGTACCAGATGGAGCCGCGGAACGCGGTCTACGCCCGTCGCCACGAGGAGCTCATGGACAAACTGGCGCGGCGCGGTTCTCCCGTGGGGTTCGGCCACCACCCGGTGGGATCGTTGCTGATCGCCCTCGTGATCACCGTGCTGTTGGCCACGTACCTCGCCGTGAGCAAGGAGCCCGCGCTGCTGCCCATGTTCAGTTGGGTTTCCACGTGGACCCTCGGACTCGTGATGTCCTTGTTCATCGCCGGTTTGGTGTGCGGCGCGGCGCTTTCGCACGCAGAACTCCTCGACCGATTCCAGGCGGCGATCTCGGCCTCTGCCGGCCGGCCGTCGCCGACCGTGGCCCTCGCGTTCGTGGCGGCGGTGAATTTCTGGGCGGCCGGCGCGATGTACGTGGCGATCGGCCAATCTCAGAACGCCTACCAGTACTCGACGTCCCGCCTCGTGGGTGGCACGGCGATGGCCACGGTCCTACTTGCGCTTGCCGCGGCCATGGGAGAACACGTCGATCCTCTCCAAACGTTGCTTTGGGGCGGGAACCTCGTGTATCTCGGCGCGGTTTCGGGCTGGATGGTGGCGGACTCGTTGCGCGGCTAGAAGGGTGCCGCCTGCCCGTCTTTCCGTGAGCACGAAAGGGCCTACATTTCGGCGCTCCCTTGTCTGGGTTTGCGCCCGGTGCCAAGTGCCATAATGAGGGCCGACCCCCGGCACGCTTGGCCGGGGCTTAAGGAGTTTCCATCGAATGAAGGTAAGCATTATCGGCGGCGGCGGCCGCGTGGGTTCGGACGCTGCGTTTGCGATGCAGCTGGGCGGGATCGTGCGCGAGATCGCGCTGATCGACATGAACCAGGACATGGCCGCGGGCGAGGCGCTCGACCTGCGCCACGGCGCCGCTCTCACCGCAAGCCAGACATTTACCAGCGGAGGGTACGAGGTCGCCGACGGCAGCGACTGCGTCGTGATCACGGCGGGCCTTCGCCGCAAGCCCGACGAGAGCCGGCTCGAACTGATCAATCGCAACGTGGGACTGTTCAAGCAGATCCTCGATTCCCTCAAGGGCGCGAAGCTCGCCTCGGGCGCCACGATCTTGGTCGTGTCGAATCCCGTGGACATCCTCACCCAGCTCGCCGTCCAGAGCGGCATCGTCCCGTCCAGCCAGGTGCTGGGGCTGGGGACCGTGCTGGACACGTGCCGGTTCCGCTCGCTGCTCGCCGACCACTTCCACGTCGGCGCTCGCGACGTGCACGCGCTGATCCTTGGCGAACATGGGGATTCGATGGTGCCCATCTGGTCGTCGGCGACCGTCAACGGCGTGTCGATCCAGAGCCTTCCGGGCTACACGGAGGAGGAGGTGAAGGGCGTGTTCGAGTTCACGAAGAAGTCCGGAGCCGAAGTGATCCGCCTCAAGGGCGGCGCGGGCCGCGCCGTGGGCGTCTCGATTGCCGAGGTGGTCCACGCGATGGCGCTGGACTCGGGCGCGATCCTGCCCGTGAGTTCGCACCAAGAGGGCAAACTCGGCATCTCCGGCGTGTGTCTCTCCCTGCCCACGCAGGTGGTCCGCAACGGGGTGGGAAGCGTCCTGGAGCCTGTGGTCAGCGACGAGGAGCGGGAGGGTCTGCACAAGTCCGCCCAGAGCCTCAAAGACGTGTTGGCGCAACTGGGGTGAGAGTCTGGGAGTGCGCGCAGTGAAGGCTCCGGGTGCCACGCCCGCTGGACGGGCGTGAGTTCAAGGTTGTAGCTGAAAGCCCCCGCACACCCGCCAAGCGGGCGTGGCACCCAGGGTTTTGCGACTGTCTCTTCATCGGCGCTTTGAGGTGCCTGAGGTTCAAAGCGCGGATGAAGTCCCCTGGGTTAGCCGGCGAGGCTTTCCGCATCGGGTGCCAGCGCCACGGTGAGCTCCCTGCCCAACAGGGGGCCGTCGAATTCGCTGAGGTGGGCGTGGCCGATCGAGGGCGTCTGGACCAACCGCGTGAGGTAGCTGGCCAGCTCGCTCGCCTCGTCGCGCGTCAACGTGATCTCCACGTCGCTCAGCGTGCTTCCTGATTCGTAGTCCCAGATCTTCATCGGCCCACTCCTTTGCGCCGGAGCTCATAAGGCTTGAACGCCCTGGAGAGCGCCAAGGTCACCCGGGTGGGTCGAAAGTCTGGGCGGCTACCAGCGGATGAGGTTGGCGCCCCACGTCAGTCCCGCGCCGAAGCCCACCGTCATCACGACGTCGCCCCGTTTGAGACGGCCGGATTGCTCGGCCTCGTAGAGCGCCAGGGGGATCGATCCGCCGCTCGTGTTTCCGTAGCGGTCCACGTTGACGAAGACCTTCTCATCGGGCAGCTCGAGCCTCTTGGCAGCCGATTCGATGATTCGGAGGTTGGCCTGGTGGGGCACGAACAGGTCGATCTCGGAGACGCTCATCTTCGCCTCGTCCAGCACGCGCGTGCACGCGTCGCCCATCGCGCCGACCGCGAACCGGTACACCTCGGCGCCCGCCATGTAGATGTACTGACGGACGTCCTTCGTGCTCGCGTGGGCCGTCGGGTGCTTGGATCCGCCGACCTGGAGATCGATGTGCCCGGCGCCGGCGCCGTCGGCATAGAGCACGGTCTTGATCAGCCCGCGGTCTGTGTTCTCCTCGGCGCGGAGAACCACGGCCCCGCTTCCGTCTCCAAAGAGGACGCACGTGGCCCGGTCCGACCAATCGACGAACTTCGAGAGGGCATCGACCCCGATGACGAGAGCCGTGTCCGCGTGCCCGGCTTCGAGCATTGAGGCCCCCACCGAGAGCGAGTAGATGAACCCTGCGCACGCGGCTCCCAAGTCGAACGCTCCGGCCCGCTTCGCCCCCAGCCGCTCCTGGATCAGACAGGCGGTCGACGGGAACAGCATGTCGCCCGTGACCGTCCCGCAAATCACGATGTCGATCTCCATCGGGTCGATGCCCGACTTGGCCACGGCCTCGCTCGCCGCGCCGTAGCCGAGGTCGCTCGTCGTTTGGTCGGGAGTGCAGACCCGTCGCTCGCGGATGCCCGTCCGCTGGCGAATCCACTCGTCGTTCGTATCGACGACCTTCGCGAGGTCGTCGTTCGTGATGATCTGATCGGGAACCTTGTGTCCGATCGCCTGGACCACCGCCCGTCTAGCCACCTGCTTGCTCCTGTCCCATCGCGTCTTGCTGGACCTTAGCACGGATGGACTCGACAAGGTCCGTGTCGATTGCCTTTTGCGCCAGCAGAAGCGCGTTGGCGATCGCCTTCGCGTTGCTGCGTCCGTGGCCGATGATGCAAAGCCCGTTAAGCCCGAGGAGGGGCGAGCCGCCGTACTCGGCGTAGTCCATCTGCTTCTTGAGGGGAAGGAGGACCTTGCGCAGCGGCAGGTAGGCGAGCCGGATCATCTTGTTCGTGGGGACCTGGTCTTTGATCACCTGCAGAATGAGCTCGGCGACGCCCTCGCTGGTCTTCAACACGATGTTCCCGACGAACGCATCGCACACGACGACGTCGCACGGTTTGCTGTACATGTCCTTGCCCTCGATGTTCCCGGCAAACCAGGGATAGCGGGCCAGAAGTTGGTGGGCCTGTTTGGCGAACGCGTTGCCCTTCCCGGGTTCCTCACCGATGTTCAGGAGATGTACTTTGGGGCGGGACCGGCCCATGATCTTTTCGGCGTAGGCGCGCCCCATCTCGGCGAACTCGACCAAGTGCTCGGGGTCCACGTCCGGACTGGCGCCCGCATCGAGAAGCAGAAACTGGCCGTGCCGGTTGGGGATCGTGCTGGCGATGGCCGGCCGGTGGATGCCGGGAAGCTGCCGCCAGCTCAGAAGCGAAGCGGCGGTGGCCGCTCCCGTGTTGCCGGCGGAAACGAACGCTTGGCCACGCCCGATCTTCACGAGTTCGACGCCCACGGCCATCGACGAGTCCTTCTTGCTGCGAAGGGCCTCGAGCGGCTTGTCGTGCATCTCGATGACTTGGGAGGCGGGGTGGATCTCGATGTTGGTGGGACAGGGCGTGGGAAGCTCTGCCTGGATGCGGGCGGGATCTCCGACGAGCACGATCGAGTGGTGGATCTTTGGCGCCGCCTGAACCGCGCCCGAGACGATTTCACGGGGCGCGTGGTCGCCTCCCATGGCGTCGAGGATGATGCTCACGGGCCGGCGTCCTCGTCGGGCTCGAGCAGCTCCGAGAGCTTGGCGAACGCTCCCGTAGCGGGGGCCGAACGATCCCTCGCCTTGGCTTCTCGGGCTTGTTCGGCCGGACACGGCTCCTCCCACCCGTGGGGGCAGAGCGGCTGGAGCGGCAGGCTCAACAGCACCCCCTGGCGAAGCAGGGCCTCCACCATCAGGGTGTTGCCCTCGAACATGGCCTCGGGCTCGTCGGACGTCACCCGCGCAAAATCCTGCGAGCTGTAGCTGCTGGGCACGCCTTCGACGGGAAACTGCTCGTCCATCTCGAAGGCGACGTCCTTCTCCAACGGCTCGCCGCAACGGGCGCACTCGACCACGGCGCGGGTTCGAAATGTTCCCTTGATCAGGAGGAGGTTGCCCGTGCTGACCGCATCGAGGGTGCCTTCGAGCGGAGAAACAAGGTCGAGTTCGCCTTCTTCCTGAAGTTCCGTGGAAATATCGACCTCAAGCCTTCTTCCAGGGTGTTGAAGCACATCGTTGAGATCGAGGAGGTCGTCCCGCTTCATGTGGTGGATGCTGATTCTACCCGTGGCCGGGTCCGCCGGCTCCACGTCCCGTTCCGTAAGATTTCGGGGAAGGGCAAACTATCCGCGACTCTGCGCCGTCGTTACAACGGCAGGGACAATACTTGCTATACTAACGCGCGGCAACGTCCGTGTGCCGATACGTGGCGAGGTGATTCTGATTTGAGGAAGTGGGCTTTACTATTGGCGTCCGTTGCGGTGGCGGTGACCGGCTGCGGAGGCAACGGTCACGATGCTGGCGGAGCTGGCGGCGGCGGCGGCGGGCCGTTGGTTTCGCGGGTCAACGACGCCAAGATGAGCAGCCCCGGCGTCATCTACACGACGTACCTTTCCGGCCAGGGCCGGGCACCCGGTTCGCAGAGCGCGCAGTTGAAGCGCCTGACGTACACGCCCCTCGATTTCGACAATCCGGTGGAGACGGTTCTCAATCCCGCGGTGTTGGTCCAGCTCGACGGCTACACGCACAACACGATCACGCTCGCCAACGCGCAGACGCTTCCCGGCAACGACTCCCGGCTCTACGACACGTTCACGCTGAGCATCCAGAAGATTCTTCAGGACACCGGCGATCCCTCCAACCCGTACGTCGAGTTCGGGAATCCCAACGATCCCAACGCCCCGATCCTGGAGGAGCCGTTCCCGCTGCATCTGCGCTCGTTCAACGGGCGACAATCGATCGTCCAGATCTTCCTCGACGACGCGATGGTGCACCACGACGGCGTGAGCCTGTCCTTCGACCAGGCGCTTTTCGAACTGGCCAACATCGACCCGACCGACGGCGTCATCAAGGGCTTCCTTTCCGACTACCTCCGGTTCGATCTCACGTCGATGCCGGCCGGCCAGCGACCGAACCTCATTTCGCCGGAAGGCATGGGCGCGACCGCGGACGCGGTGTACTTCAGCGGGGATTCGATCGCGATGAGCGCCGACGTGGGCGGAGACCGGGTGTTCGAGGTGCTCACCCCCCTCGGACATATTGCCGGACAGTGGCGGTTGCCGACCCCGTTGACTCCCGACTTTGGCACCTACACGCTGCTCGAGGTCGATCCTCGGATCCTCCCGGTTCCCAACGCGCAGCGCATCGTGTCCCTCCAGGGGATCTGGCGCAACTACTCGGACATGATTCTGGATCTCGGCACCGTCGAGATGTTCGCGCTCCCCAACAGCGACGACAGCGACGACCAGGATGCGGTGATGATCCAGCGTGACGGTTCCGGAGCCATCTCGGCCATGTACTTCGGATTCGTGAACTACGGCACGGGCCAGTTCAGCATGTTCCCCATCGACCAGGTAGACGATGGAGCGGCCGGCAACGAACTCACCGGCACCGTTTCGGGATTCCTCGATGCGGGCGGTGGCTCGGTTGCGGGCGCCAATCCAACCAAGATCCGCTCCGGCACGTTCACGTTCTCGGGCGGAGCGCCCGCCGGGTTCCCGGCTTCGGGCCGCTTCCTCGTGTTTCGCAAGTAGATGACCCCGATCCTCGCCGGCATCGAGACGGAGTACGGACTCCTGATCGAAGGCCGAACCCCCGAGGATCAGGTGGACGACGCGGCGGCACTCGTTCGGAGTTATCCGGACGAGTGCCTCGCTGTTTGGGACGCCTCCGACGAGTCGCCCAGAACCGATCTGCGAGGATTTCAAGTCGAACGGCTCGCCCACGATCCCGTGGACGCCCGGTTCGATGAGGGCCGGCCGCCCGAGCCCATCGCCGTCGTGCGCGCCGACCGCATCCTGCCCAATGGCGCGCGCTTTTACAACGACCACGGACATCCGGAGTACGCGACCCCCGAGTGCTGGAGCGACCACGAGCTCGCCCTGCACGATCGGGCGGGGGAGCGGGCCGTGCTCGCGGCGGCCCACGCCTATGCCGGGGAAACCGGGAAGGTCGTCAGGGTCTACAAGAACAACACGGACTACCACGGAGCGTCCTACGGCACGCACGAGAGCTACCTCGTGCCCCGCATGCCGTTCGAGCCGCTCTTTGCCGCGCTCACGCCCATGCTGGTCGCGCGCACGCTGCTGTGCGGCGCGGGAAAGGTGGGCTCGGAATCGGGCGCCCCGGTGGAGTTCCAGCTCAGCCAGCGGGCCGACTTCTTCACCGAAGCCGCGAGCGTCGACACGCTCTACCGCCGCCCCGTGTTCAACACGCGCGACGAGCCCCATGCCGACGCGAAGGTGTGGATGCGCGTGCACGTGATCTCCGGGGATGCGAACATGTCGATCCCGGCCACCGAGTGCAAGATCGGGTTGGCCAAGCTCGCGTTGGCGCTTCTGATCGAAGGGGCGTGCCCCACATGGAAGTTGGCGGACTCGGCCGGGGCGATGCGCAGCGTGAGCCGAGGGCTGGGATCGGGATTCGAGATTCAGCTCGATGGCGGCGGAACCTCCAACGCCGAGGAGGTGCTTCTCTCCTACCTCGATGCGGGGGACCGCGTGTTCGGCGACGAGGGTCGCGCGGCACGCGCGAGCTGGCGCCGACTGCTGGCGGACCGCGAAGGGTGCCCGGAGCGGTTCGCGGCACACGTGGACTGGGCGGCGAAGAAGCGCATGCTCGACGAATACCGCGCCTCCGAGGGCGTTGCGTGGACCGACCCGTGGGTTCGGGCGTTCGATCTGGAGTACCACAACGTGGATCCCGAGGCCAGCCTGTTCTACGGCCTCCAGGCGATAGGCAGGGTGTCGCCCGATCCGGAACCCGAAACTCTGGCCCGGTGTCTTCGCCATCCCCCCTCGGACTCGCGTGCCGCGGCGCGGGGCGCCGCGATCCACCGCTTCCGCGACGACGTGGTCACCGCGTCTTGGCGCACCTTGACCCTCCGCGTGGGAGGAGGCGTGCAAACCGTCGAACTCCACCCGGATATGCGCCCTTCGCAAGCTTTCGAGGCCGCTTCCGACGTAGAATCGTTTATGACCCTGCTTCGAGGTGGACGATGACCCGTGGCGACGACCGATTGAGAAAACCCGCTCAGCCGGGGCCGACAAGGAAAGGCTCCGACCAACCCGGACCCGCCAAGCCGGACGTGCAGCGGCCGGATGGCGGCAACGAGCTGTTGCGGCGGATGCGAAAGGTCGATCCCGATCAGGCGCGCAAGTACCGCCAAAGGTCGGGTCAGTGAAGATCGAGGGACCCAAAGGGTTTGCCGAGATGGTCGGCTTCCCGGGGCCGCTGGCGGCTCAGGGCGGCGGGGACGAGACGCACGGCACGACCGTTCTGGCGTTGCGGTACGACCAGGGAGTGCTCATGCTTGCGGACCGCCGGGCGACCGTCGGCAACCTCATCATGTTCGACCATGCCGAGAAGGTCTTTCCCCTCGACGACGACACCCTCATCGCGATCAGCGGCGCCTTTGCGCGATCCGTGGAAGTCTGCCGCTACTTGCGGCACTCGTTCAAATACTATCGGCGCATGACCCTGACCGACATGTCCCTGGAAGGGAAGATGATGGAGATCACGAAGGCCCTTGCGGCGAACATGCCGATGGCGATGCAGGGCATCGGCGTGTTCCTTCCCATCGTCGCGGCCTACGATCGCGGCCGGGACCAGTTCGGAATCTACTTCTTCGACG
Source organism: Fimbriimonadaceae bacterium (assembly GCA_023957775.1). Lineage (NCBI taxonomy): Bacteria > Bacillati > Armatimonadota > Fimbriimonadia > Fimbriimonadales > Fimbriimonadaceae > Fimbriimonadaceae bacterium. The sequence continues at coordinate 24,906 of JAMLGR010000003.1, forward strand.
GGGCGGGCGCGCGGTTTGAGAACGGCCACTACGCGTGCGCGGGTTCCGGCAGCGAACGGATCCGGGGTGTGTTCGAGTATCTCGGTCGGAAGAAGGAATCGTGGGACAAGCGCTCACTCGACGACGTGCTCGAAGACGGCCTCCAAATGCTCGACATCGCGGCCGATCTCGACTCGGCCACAGGAGGCATGAGCAAGATCCCTCCCATTGCGTGCGTGCAAGAGCGGGAAGGCAATCGACCGGTTCCGCAGGCCCAACTCGAGAAGGCCGTGCGCAAGGTGCTCAAAGGCGACTAGCCCCAGGAACCAACGAGAAGGCCCCGACGGTCATCCATCGGGGCCTTTGGGAGACCTAGAAGCGGTATCCGAGATACACGCCGACGTTGCTGGGATTCCTCGTGCCGGCCTCGCCGGACAAGACCAGCGCCGCTTCGACGAAGGTGGACGCGTTCAGCATTCGGCCCGCGCCGATCCGCCCGCCGAACACGCTGTCCGAAGGCCCGCCGTCAAAGAAGATGACGCCGAGCCCCACAAAGGTGTAGTTCTGGCCGTCCTCCATGGCGAACTTCTGATTGAGCATGAGCGGGAACACGTTGTACGGCTGACCGTCGAGGCTGCGTCCCATCCAGTCGAAGGACGCGTAGGTCTCGCCGTCCTTCAGGAGGGACTTGCTGAACCGGTAGTCCAGGCCGATCGCGCCCCAGACGTCGCTCAGATCACGAAGATCCGAGTCGAACGGCACGAGGATGCCACCGCGAACATTGAACTGGTAGGGCGTCGCATCCATGGTGTGGGTGCCGCCGAATTGGGCGAACGCGCCCGTGCTGAGCGCCATGCATGCCGCGCCGGCGGCCACAGTCAGAAATCGCTTCATAGTTTCCAAACCTCCGTTTCGGGACTCGAGCCTCGATGCGCTCAATCCCTGAGCAATCTGTATTGTACTGTTTCGAAGGTGCAAGGTCAATGAAACCACCGGTGCGGCAGGCAGCCGACGAGGGAATCCAAGCGGAGAGGGATGGCTGGTGCGGATGGGCCAACCTTCGAATCACGGCCCCCGGCATCGAATATCGCAGGGTCAACGGCCGGACTTCTACGGATTTCGAACGTGGATCTCAAGATTCCAACGCCTCTCTTATGGCCTCCCCCGTATCTTGAAGCCAATGAGGAGCCCGAAGCGCCGCACGCGGAAGTTGTTGCGGCCTGGGGGCCAAGAACTGGAGGTAGATGATGAGGAAACTGAAATTCATGTCCGCGGTCGCGATGTTCGCCTTTGCGGGCAGCGTTGGAGCGCAGATGATCCGAACGACCATCGATGGCAAGGCCGTCTCGTTTCACGATGTTCAGCCGATGATGATGAACGGTCGGGTGATGGTGCCTTGGCGCGGCGTTCTGGAGAACTTGGGCGCGACCGTCAACTGGAATCCGGCGGCGAGAAGCGTCACGGCCGAAGTTCCCGGCACGACCGTGCGAATGTTCCTGGGCAGCAACGAAGCGTGGGTGAACGGGGAGGCGGTGGCTCTCGACACGCCCGCAACCATCTACCGCGGCCGCACGATGGTGCCGCTGCGCTTCATCAGCGAATCCCTCGGCAACGACGTGACTTGGGTCGCGCAAACCCGAACCGTCGAGATCAACACGGGCGCGTTGGATTCGGCCTACTACAACGAGATCGACCATGGAACCGGCTCCCACGAGGTGAACCCGAACGGCCGACTGGTCAGCCTGGATGCCCGTACGGTCATCCCGTTCAAGCTGGACACGCGCTTGGACTCCGACACGGCCTATCGCGGCAAGACGTTCACGGCGACCTTGGACGCGGCCGGCGGGGACTATCTCGGACTCCCGGACAACACGCGGATCGAGGGTCACGTTGATTCGGTCAAGAAACGCGACGGGGCGACCCCAGGCGTCCTTGGCCTCACGTTCGACACGATCCGACTTCCCAACGGAAACACCTACGCCGTCTACGGTTCGCTGACTTCGCTCGACGAGGACAGCGTGGAACATCGGGACGACGGCCGCATGGTCGCCAAGATGACGAGCAAGGACAACCTGAAATACGTGGGTTACGGAGCCGGCGGAGGCGCGCTCATCGCGATCCTCACGAAGGGCAACGTGCTGTCCAATTCGCTGATCGGAGGCGCTCTTGGATACCTTTACAACGAACTGGTGAAAGCCCCGGACAAGGCGCACGACGTGCACCTGAAGGCAGGCACCGAGTTTGGCGTGCGCCTTGATCGCGACCTGGTCGTTCGAGCAGGCGCCTAGAGCATCGTAAAGGGAGTTTTCGGCACGGATGCCGAATTGCCGGGCCGCCTTCGATCGAGGGCGGCCCTTCGTTACGGGTGCGGGCGTTGCGTTTTCGCGTCGGTTGGCCTATGATGGGGCGATGAAAGGTCTCGCTCTCGCACTCTCGCTCCTGGCGGTCGCCCTCGCGGGCAGCGTGGCCGCGCAACAGAACGCCGGCGCCGCCGCCAAGGGGCTTCCGAAGGTTTTCGACCCAGCGAGAGATCCGGCAACGGACTTGCGCGTCGCGCTTGCCGAAGCGAAACGAACCGGGCGGCGTGTCCTCGTCGACGTGGGTGGCGAGTGGTGCGGGTGGTGCCACCTGATGGACAAGTTCCTCGAGGAGCACACCGACTTGAAAGGGCTCCGAGACAAAGGGTTCGTCTGGCTCAAGGTTAACTTCAGCCAAGAGAACAAGAACGAGAAGTTCCTTTCGGCGTATCCCGCGATCAAGGGCTACCCGCATCTCTTCGTTCTCGATTCCGAAGGCAAACTGCTGCACTCGCAGGACACCGGAGAGCTGGAGGAAGGGAAGGGATACAACCTGGCGAAGTACACGGCGTTCCTCAAAGCGTGGAGCCCGAAGAAGAACTGAACACCTGCGGGTTGTGGGGCCCGAGACATGGAATACAGTGGTCGATGGCGGACACGACACGCGGACGACCGACCTTGCTTCCCATGCTGGCCCTCCTGCTTGTGGCCGGCGCCCGCGACAGCGGGGTCCAGCAACCCGGGCGCGCACACTTCCAGACCGTTCGCGGAGCTCTTAGTCGCGAGTACGGGCTGGAACTCATCTCCAAGCCCGAACTTCCCGTCTCGGTGAATGCGGGAACCATCGAAGGCAAGGCCGGGAGCGAGGAGAACAACGACACCTACGCCGATCTTCTCTGGACCGAGTGGAGCCTCTACCCGCCCACCCTCATGCGCAACGTGGGGCTGAAGCGCATCGTTCTGGCCGAGGAGTTGGCGTTCGGCGGACAACTTCGCACGGCGGTCCCAGACTTCATGCGGGGGGACCTTTACCTCGACACCGCGCGCGGTAGATACGACGACGCGTACGTGAGGCGCGTCATCCACCACGAGTTCTTCCACATGATCGACACTCGTGACGACGGCGTCTTGTATGGCGACTCGGCGTGGAGCAGGCTGAACCCCAAGGGGTTCCAATACGGCTCGGGTGGAAAGAACGCACAGGGCGATTCCCAAGCCGGAGTCGCGCGCGACGATCTTCCCGGTTTCATCGATACCTACGCGATGACGGGAGTGGAGGAGGACAAAGCCGAGGTCTTCGCGTTCCTCATGGTCGATCCTGCTGGTTTCGATGCCCGGGCCGCGCGCGACCGGGTGCTGCAAGCGAAAGGTCGGGCCATGCGCGCGCTCTTGCTTGCGTTCTGCCCCGAGATGGACGCGGCGTTTTGGCGCCGGGTCGCGCTCGCGCGTCAGGCGAAGTGAGCCGCTAGGCAAGCCGAACCGGCAGCACGCGCAGGCGCCGGTTCGGGTCTTCGCCCACGCTTTCGCTGGCGACGCGCCTCGCCTCGGTTACCTGGTGCTGCATCTTACGGATCGTCGCAGGCTGAGGACTGAGCTCGTAGGGCTTGCCACTCTGCATGACGATGTCGATCGCAGCAAGCACCTCGTCCATCGCCTGGGCCTCGCTGTCCTTCTGCTCGCCCGCCCCGCGAAGGATCTCGTCCAAGGCCGCGGCGATCTGCGAGAAGGTGTTCGACTTCACGACGACCGTGGTGACGGGTTTGCCGGCAAGGTCCCGGATCTTGCGGGGCCGGTTCTGGTAGCTCGAGCGGATGGCCATCACGGCATCGGCCTGGGTCACGTCCGTGCAGACGTAGGCCGGGGCGCGCTTTTCACGGATCGCCCGTTCGAGACGCGTTCTGGCAATCCCGTACGGGAAGATCTTGACGAGCTGGGGCGGCCGCTCTCCCGCCTCGGCGTCGCCTCGGTCGATCCGATCGACGGGCTCGGCCTCGGTCTCCGGTTTGCGGGCCAGGCTCGGGAACCTGCTGTTGAACGCCGCATCCGTCAGCTCTTTCGTCTCCTCCTTCTGAACGACTTCGACCTTGCCCTGGTCGGTCCGCACCCGGATCTCGGGCCGAGCGGCCACGCCTCGCAGAATCATATCCACGGTCTTCTGCACGTTGTGGTGTACGGCGAGCCGGTCGAAGTCCAAGAGCTCGATCACGACGTCGAACGTGGGAGGCGCTTTGCGCTCGAGCACGGTCTTTTGGGTGCCACGCCGCCGGGCCTCGTCGTCCGACAGAGTCACGGCCTGGATCCCTCCGATGAGGTCGGCCAAGGTTGGATTGAGCATCAGGTTCTCGAGCGTTTGGCCGTGGGCGGTGCCGACGAGCTGCACGCCGCGCTCGGCGATCGTGCGTGCCGCCATGGCCTCGGCCTCGGTCCCGATCTCGTCGATCACGATCACCTCGGGCATGTGGTTCTCGACCGCTTCGATCATGACCTGGTGCTGCTCCACGGGCACGCGCACCTGCATGCGGCGCGCGGTGCCGATTCCGGGGTGCGGGACGTCGCCATCGCCTGCGATCTCGTTCGACGTGTCGACGATGATCACGCGTTTCTCGACCTCGTCGGCGAGCACCCGCGCGACCTCCCGCAGCTTGGTGGTCTTGCCGACACCGGGCTTTCCAAGGAGCAGGATCGACTGCCCGGAGCGCACGATGTCGTCGATGATGTCGATCGTTCCCTCCAGGGCGCGTCCGGCGCGGCAAGTGAGCCCGATCACCTTGCCGTGACGGTTTCGGATCGCGCTGATGCGGTGGAGCGTTCGTTCGATGCCCGCGCGGTTGTCGAACCCGAATTCGCCGATCGACTTCATCACGAACTCGATGTCCTTTTCCGAGACGATCAGGTCGAGCATGCGCTCGACGTGGTCGCGGTAGCGGGCCTCGGCGGGCCGGCCGTAATCCAAAACGATCTCGATCAGGCTCTCCAAGCCCGCGCCGCGCTCAAGGCGCTCGCGGACGGCGCTCGGAAGAATCTCGAGAAGCTGCGTCAGTCCGTCGGTGAGAAGAGACATGGTTTTCAAAGGGCTGGGGGCAGGCCCCCCTTTAAGATACGACGAGTTTCGAGTGCCGCGCGCATCAAGAGTCGGTTAAGGTGACCTGGACCGTCCGTTCCTTGCCTTTCGACCAGAACTTCACCTTCACCCTGTCGCCGGGCTGCTTGTCCACGACGGCCTTGATGTAGTCGAAGGGCTCGAGAAGCTTCACTCCGTCCAGTTCGAGCAGGACGTCGAGCTCGCCGATCCCGGCACCCGCGGCGGGACCGTTGGGCATCACCGTCCGCACGATCAACCCCTCGTCCGGGGGCGTCGCACCGATGGTCTGGCGGATCGAATCCCGCACGGAAGCCCTCGCGAGCATCCCGGATCGAGAGAAGATGCGCAGTCCCAGCGTTCCGTATCGCGCGCGTCCATACTTGAGGATGTCGTCCACGATGCGCCGGACCCGGTTGATGGGGATGGCGAAGCCAAGCCCCATGTTGCCCCCCGTAGTTGTCGCAATGATCGAGTTGATCCCGACGACTTGGCCGGCGACGTTGGCCAACGCTCCTCCCGAGTTGCCCTGGTTGATGGCCGCATCCGTCTGGATGCTGTCCACGAGGACCGAACCGTTCTCCGTGGGGAGCGTGCGGTTGACGCTGCTGACCACGCCGACGCTCACCGTGTTGGAAAACCCGAGGGGATTCCCCATCGCCAACACCCACTCGCCGGGCTCCAGCTTGGAGTTGTCCCCGAGCTCGGCGGGCACCAAACCTGGCGCATCGATCTTCAGGACGGCCAGGTCGCTGATGGAGTCCGATCCCACGACCTTGGCATCGAACGTCCGGCCGTCGGCCAGGCGGACTTGAACCGAGTAGGCGTTCTCGACCACGTGGTGGTTGGTCACGATATGCCCCGCCGCGCTTACGATGACCCCGGACCCCGTGCTGGTCTGGGCGATCTCGTACGAGTCCGAGAAGAATCCACGCGACACCTGTTCCAGCTTGTCGACCGACACCACGGAGGGCGCAAGCCGCTTGACGGCGTCCCGAAAGTCGATCGGCTGCCCCGGCGCACCGAAGGTCGCGCTGCGGATAGGCACCGACATGGTCGCAGGGCCGGCGGGTGCATCGGTGCGGGTCAACAGGCGGTCCACGCGAAGTGCGAGCAATGCCGCGGCGAAACAAGCGGCCAGGACGCCCAGAATCGGTATCGCTTTCTTCATCCCTCCCTTATAGAACGTCGCGAACCCCGCCCGTTGTGGCGACACCAAAAAGAAAGAACGGACCCGCGCTGCGGATCCGTTCTTTGTTTCGAACTCGGAGCGTGGCGGTTACGCCTTCTTGGCGCGACGTCGCAAGAGCGCTCCGGCGCCCAGGGCGAGGGCCACCATCGAGGCGGGCTCCGGAACCGGCGCCGCGCCCGTGTAGACGTGGTCCGCAAGGACGTAATCGTCCGCCGCGGAGACCGCGACGATGGACGCCGAGGTCAGGACGTCGTTGCCAACCCAGCCGACGAACGTCTCGTTCGCGCCCACCGTCAGGGTGTTCGATTGGCCATTGCTCAGGTCGAGCGTGACATCGCCGGGAATGAAGTTGCCATCAAAGTCCGTATCCGACAGGTTCATGCCGAACGCCGTGACGGGGGCTCCGGTGAACGTGAAGTCGATCGGATCTTCGGGCGAGTTGGTGGAGAGCCCGCCGGGCAGCGAATAGAGTCCGTTGCTCGCGGCCGCGTCCCAGCCGTAACCGTTGCCCCCGGGGGCCGACCACGTGAGGTCTCCGCCAAGCGGGTTTCCGAAGCTCCAGCCGTCGAAGTTCTCCAGGTAGTACGTGCCGTCGATCGCGGCAAGGAACGAGGCCTCGTCGGTGAACCAGGTCGCGTGCGCGCCGGCGCTCGCGATCGTGAAGACCGCTCCAGCGGCCAGAAGTTTGATGGAATGATTCATAGTTCTCCCTCTTTTCGGTGCCTGCCATCAAAGGCAGGCGAAGTCCAGTCGATCGTTCACTGTACAGTGTGTCGCGCCGTTTGTGGGATGTACCCCCTCGAAAACCGGCAGGATTGCTGCCAGATACAGCGAAAATACCGGGGTTTGCGCGGGGGGCCATGCGCTCTGCGGTTGAACTCCCATGCCCGCACGACTCCGCATCCACGCTCCCGCAGGTACATTGAAGGGGTTGGTCGATCGTCATCCGAGTCTCGTGGGCATGTCCTCGTCGGAGCTTGCGCTGTTTCTCGGCGAACGCTCCGATGCCCGATGGCGCGGCAAGCAGATCGCCGCCTGGGTCTACGGACGCGCCACATCGAGTTTTGGCGACATGACGGACCTCCCCCATGCGTTGCGCGAGACGCTGGCCGAGCGCGCGGTGGTCAACCCCCTGACCGTGGAGCGCCACCTCCGGTCGACGGACGACGTGGACAAACTGCTCGTCCACGGTGGGGATGGCGAGGTCTTTGAGTGCGTCCTGCTCCCCTATCCGGACCGGGTTTCCTGCTGCATCTCCTCGCAAGTGGGCTGTCCGATGGGATGCACGTTTTGCGCCACGGGATTGGGCGGCTTCGACCGGAACTTGTCCGTGGGAGAGATCGTTGGCCAGTACCTGCTCCTCCAAGGGCTCTCCGAGCGCCGCGTTTCGCACGTCGTGTTCATGGGCATGGGCGAACCCCTGCTGAACCTCCAGAACGTGGTCAAAAGCCTGAAGCTTCTGCACGAGGAGGTCGGGCTCAGCTACCGCCATCTCACGGTCTCGACCGTGGGGCTGGTTCCGCAAATCTACGAGCTGGCCGACATGGGACTTCCGATCCACCTGGCGCTTTCCCTGCACTCTCCTCGCGACGAGGTGCGTTCGCGGCTCATGCCCGTCAACCACCGGTGGCCGGTCCGCGAGGTCCTTTCGGCGATGCGCGCCTACCAGCGCGCGACAGGCCGCAAGATCACGATCGAATACCTGTTGATCGACGGCCTCAACGACACGGTCGAACAAGCCGACGAGTTGGCCCAACTGCTCCAAGGGGTGCCCTCGTTCGTCAACGTGATCCCCTTCAACCATGTCGATACGATCCAAGGCTACGCGCGCCCATCCCGCGCCAACGTCAGGGCGTTCAAGGCGGCGCTCGAGAAACGCGGCGTGAGCGTCGCGGAACGGGTCGAGCGGGGCCACGACATCGCAGCGGCCTGCGGGCAGCTTGCGGGAGAGCACACCGGCAGGTTTGCAAGGAGGGCGGCATCCGCGGCTTTGCCCTTGCGCTCGTGAGCGTGGCATTGGTGGCGTGCGGGACCTCTCCGCCGCGCCCGGGGGCCAAAGGGACGCCAAAACCTCCCGTCCCCGAGCGCACGGTCCATTCCGGCCCCGGGGAGGCCACGCGCCGGTCTGAAGAGGTCGGACGCCCGAAGGAGTGGACGCTCTCGTGGGAGTCGGCGGTCTTGGACGTTGGGTCCGATGGCGCAATCGGGGGATCCATGGCAAGGGTGTCAGGCGTCCTGTTCCGTGATGACCAGCCTGCGAGCCATTTTTCCGCCGAGCGCGCGGAGGCGGACCGCGCCACGGGAATACTCAGGCTGGCGGGAGCCGTGCACGTGGTGTCCGAAGGTGAAGGGTCCGAATTGATGTGCGAGACATTGGAGTGGCGAGGCGAAGACCGCTTGATCGTGGCGCGGGGAAACGTCCGGGTCGAGAGCCCGGATTGGAAGATGGGTCCGGAGGGCGAACTCTGGGCCAACGCCGACCTGACACGAGTGGGGACGCCCGAAGAGTTCAAGGGAGGCAAGCCTTGAGGAGATTCAGAACCGGGTTCCTGTGTGCGCTGGTCCCGATCGTCGCCTTCGCGGCACAGGATGTGACGGTCAACTTCCAGGACCGCGCGCGCAACATGACCCTGAAGCGCTTTGACGGGTTCGTGATCACCACTCAGAAGGACGGATCGTTGGCGTTCAGCGGCTCGGGTTCCCCAGCGGTGGGCGAGTGGCGTTCCCAGGGCCTGACGATCGAGGCCCGCGTGTGGAAGGGACGGGCGACCAAGGGAGACGGCAAGGCCTACCTGCTGGAAACGGCAGACGTGCAGGGGGCGGTCGTCGTTCAAGCGGCTGCCGACGGCAAGCCCGTGATCTTGCGAACGCCGCGGGCCACCTTCGACGGGCCGGCGCGGCGGGTGGCGTGTCCGGGCGCGCTCACGATCGAGCAGACGACGGCAAACGGCACGATCACCGCCAAGGGCGCCTCGGGTTACGCGGAACTCTTCGAGTCGCAGCCCGCATCGGCGCCGAGCCTGCTGCGCAAGGCGGGCTTGGGGGGTCCCGTGCACCTTGAGATGCGCACCCGCAAAGTGGTGGACAAAGTCGAGCGCGTTCAGACGCTGACCGCAGACGCGGCGCAACTGGAATACGATGCGCTGGCCCGCACCGTGACCTTGAGCGGGGGAGTCTTCCTGAGCGGGGACGACGACGTGATGACCGCCGACGCCCGCGGCGCCGCGGCCGTCATCACCCTGGACGCGACCGGAAAGCCGATCCGCGTCGAGATGAAGGGCGATCCGGGCGTTTCGCACCTGACCCGCCGCGGGGGAGGGGCGCGTTGAAGATCCGCGCGGCCGGGCTCGTCAAGGCCTACCGCGGACGGCGCGTGGTCGACCACGTCACCTTCGAGATCTCCCAGGGAGAGATCGTGGGTTTGCTGGGCCCGAACGGGGCGGGGAAGACCACGACGTTCTACATGGTCACCGGCCTGGTCCGCCCCAACGAGGGAACCGTGCATCTCGATGACACGGACGTCACGCACTGGCCGATGTTCAAGCGCGCGCGGGCCGGCGTGGGCTACCTTCCGCAAGAGCCCAGCGTGTTCCGGAAGTTGAGCGTCGAAGACAATCTGCGGCTCGTGCTGGAGCTTGCGGGCCGTTCGCGCAAGGAGATCGACGCCAAGGTCGAGGAGCTTGCCGAAGAGCTGCACATCACGCGCATTCTCAGAAGCGCGGGCAACGTGCTGTCCGGAGGGGAGCGGCGGCGCGTCGAGATCGCCCGCGCCCTTGCCACCGAACCCAAGTTCATCCTCCTCGACGAGCCGTTCACGGGCATCGACCCGGTCACGATCGAGGAGATCCAAGAGATCGTGTTTCGGCTCAAAGACCAAGATATCGGCATCCTGATCACCGATCACAACGTCGCTGCGACGTTCGGGATCACCGATCGCAACTACATCCTCATCGACGGGAAGATCATCGCGCAGGGAAGCGGCCGCGAGATCTCCGCCGATCCGAAGGTGCGCAGCCACTATCTCGGGCAGCAGTTCCGTTCGGACAGCCTCCCCGAGGACCGGGCATGAGGCGGATCGACCGCCTGATCCTCGGCGAGTTGATCGGGCCCTGGCTGTTCGGCACGGCCATCTTCACCGTGCTCATCATGGCGGGCACGTACCTGTTCAAGATCACGGATTACATGGCCCAGGGCGTTCCGTTCGGGACCGTCATCGAGTTGACCCTGCTGCTGCTGCCCGGGGTCATGGCCAAGACGTTTTCGATGGCGGCGCTCCTCGCCGCGCTCTTGGCCTTCGGGCGACTCAGCAGCGACAGCGAAATCGTGGCCCTCAAGGCGGCTGGGGCAAGCTTGGGACGCATGATGATGCCGGTGGCGGCGTTTGGCCTCGTGATCTCGCTGGTGACGTTCTGGTTCAACGAGACGCTGGTTCCCGGAGCGGCCATGCGCGCGACCTCGTTGCAGACCGATGTGGCGAAGCAGCTCAAGGGGACGTCGCTGCAACCGATCGGACAACCCGTGTACGAGGGCGGAGTGCTCAAGGCGATGGTCGTAGCTCGAGACTTCAGCCTTCGCGCGAGGACGCTGAGGGGAGCCCAGATCACGACGTACGACGCGCAGGGCGATCCCACGTTCGTGCTGTTTGCAAACGAACTGGAGTATCAAGGGCCAGACAATTGGCGGTTGCGCGGTGGCGGTCGGTTGCTCTCCGCGGACGGGCGGACCTTGGTGTATATCGACGGGGACGCCTGGCCCGAACAGATCGAGAAGCTTTCGCTGACTTTCGAAGACTTGGTGGCTGGGATGATCAAGGACCTCGACTCGCTCAGCATGAAGCAGATGCGGGAGCAGATCAAACGGGCGAGGGAGAACACGCGGATCAGTCCGGGCCAGATCGCCAATCTGGAGTACGGCTACTACAACAAGATCACGCTTCCCCTGGCCGCGTTGATCTTCGGCTTGGTGGGTGCTCCGTTGGGCATCCGGAACCACCGAACGGGGGCCGCCGCCGGTTTCTGGCTGTCCGTGGTGATTATTTTCGGGTACATGTTGTTAACGAACTTCATGGCCATTTACGCCCAAGGAGGGGCGATCCCACCGTACGCGGCCAGTTTCACCCCTTTGCTCTTGGGCTTGATTTTCGCGGCGGTGACGATTCGTATGAAGAATCGGTAAGGGACGAACGTTGGATCTGACCAGTATTGGCTTTGTGGGATTGGTTATCGTGCTGGGAGGCATTATCGCCTTCTACGCGGACCGTCTTGGCCGGTACCTCGGCAAGAAGCGGCTTCGGCTCCTCGGTCTCCGCCCCCGCCATACCGCGGCAGTGTTGACGGTGGGAGCGGGCGTGCTCATTCCCCTGGTGACGGTCGCGATCGTGTTTGCGGCCAGTCAGGACGTTCGGCTGTGGCTGATCGAGGGCCGGCAGGCGATCGAACAGGTCAAGGTGTTGCGCGGCGAAGTCGGCACCCTGAAATCGCAAGGCACCGAGCTGGACCAGCAGATCCAATCCAAGACCACCCAAGTGGCGGAACTGGACGCGAAGTTGCAGCAATCCTTGGCGGACCTCAAGAAGTTTCGCGACGCCGCCGCGGTGTCGGCGGAGCGCGCGCGCCAGGCGGGGCTCAAGGTCGCGGCGCTGACCAGGCAGGCAAAAAACCTCACCGAGTCGCTGACCAAGCAGGCGGCGGCGTTGGCTGCGACGACCAAGGATCTCGGGTCGGCCGAAGCGGACCTGGTCAAAGCGCGCCAAGAGTACAAAGGCTTGAGCGACGCTTTCGCGATCCTCCAGAAGGAGCAGAACGACGCGTACGTCGAGAACCGGCGGCTGGGCATGGAGAACGATCAGCTCATTCGGGACTCGGAGAGGCTCAAGCAGGACATCTCTGGCCTTTCGGCCGACAAGGAGCGGCTCTTGGCCGAGCAGGAACGTCTCAGCAAGGACCTGGGCGACACCAAGGGAGAGCTCGAAAGGGGCAAGCTCGAACTCGACGACCTTCGCGCGCGGCTCTCGACCGCCTCGAACATGCTCGCGCAGAACCTCAATGCGAGCCGCACCATGCCGCTCACGTTCGCCATGGGCGAGGAGTTGGCCCGGCTGTCCGTCCCGAACAACCTCACCGAAGAGGCGGCCCGCGCCGCCTTGACGAGCCTGTTGCGCTCCGCGAGGATCCTCGCGGACCAGCGCGGGGCACGGGGCGACCCCTCGTGCGGCCTGTGGTACCGCGAAACGCCCGACCGCATCGTCACGATCGAGGAGCAGGAGAATGCGATCGTCAAAGGGATCACCGGTCAACGGGACGACCTGGTGCTGATCGCGTCCTCGATGCTCAACGCGTTCCAGGGGGAGTTCGTGGCGCTCGACGTCAAGGCCTACCGCAATCCCATCGTGTACCAAGAGGGACAGGTCGTCGCGGAGGGCCGGATCAACGGGCAGCAGTCGGAGGACCGGGTTCTGCAGCAGATCAACGAGTTCCTGACCGGGACCGTTCGCCCCAAGGCTTTGGAGGCCAAGATGATCCCGGTGCGCGGCGCGAGCAGCCCGCTCGGAGAAGTGTCGCAGGAGGATGTGCTCGCCTTGATGCGCCAGATCCTCCAGGTATCGCGGGAGGTCCGGGTCCAGGCGTTGGCGGCCCAGACGACGCGCGCCGCGGATTCGCTCAAACTCACCTTCCGACTCCGTTGAGCGTCGCCGGGCCTCCCTTGGGTGGGCCATCATCGAGACAACATGGATGTGAAGACCGTTTTGGCCGTGGATCCGGGGAGTTCCAAATGCGGGTTCGCCCTCGTTCGGCGGGAGGCCGAAGGGCATTTGACGTTGCTCTGGCGGGGAGTGTTCGGCAAAGACGAGATCGCCAAACGGATCGACGAGGCGAATGCGGTTCAGCACTTCAACATGGTCATCGTAGGCGCCGGGACTCGCTCGCGAGACGTCGTGAACGCGATCCGGGACGCGATGCCGAGCGTCGGCGTGCTGGTCGTGGACGAGAAGAACACGACGCTGGAGGCACGCGAGCGCTACTGGGAGCACCATCGGCGCCGCGGGTGGAGACGGTTCCTGCCGTCGACGATGCAGGTTCCGCCCGATCCGGTGGACGACTTCGTCGCGCTGATCCTGGCCGAGAGGGTGTTGCTCGCCTGAGCGCTGGAAGAGAATCCAATGAGTGAAACTCCCAGCGGACCCCGGTCGATCCATCCTGCGATTCAAGGCGTCTGGAGGTTCTCCGCGGCGACCACCAGTGTGTTCCTCGTCGCGGGCGCCGCCCTTTTCGAGGGTCTGGTCTTGATGCCGATCCATGGGTGGCCCTTTCGGGTACCCGTCGTGCTCCCGGGCGTCTTTGTGGCGCTCGGCATCCTCTCGCAGTGGATGGTTCGGAGGCAGTGGCAGCGATGGACCTACGAGGTGCGCGAACACGACTTGGTGCTCTCGTGGGGAGTGATCTGGCAAACGCGCCGCGTGGTCGCTCGCGACCGGATTCAGCACCTCGACATCAACTCGGGGCCGCTCGATCGTCGCTTTGGGCTCGTCCAAGTCGTCGTCTACGTCGCTGGGGGGTCCGTTGGCGCCATTCCAGGCTTAACCCCCCAAGAAGCGGAGTTGCTGCGATCCGTTCTCCTGGCCGGACGCGGGGACGACGTGTGACGGGCATGCGGCGGTTGCATGGGGCCACGATGCTGGTGGAGGCGATCGAGTTCCTCCGCCGCTTCCTCTTTACCGTGATCGTCGTGCTGGCCGCGGGATCCAGGCGCGAGGGCATGGGTGAGATCGTGATCGCGGGCGTGGGTGCGCTCACCGTCGCCGTGTCCGTCTTCCGGTACGCGACGACCCGCTACGGATTCGAGGGAGCGGCGTTTGTCGTCACCTCCGGGCTCGTGTGGAAGCAGAACCGAACGATCCCGCTTGCCCGCATCCAAAACGTGAACGTCCAGCGCAACGTGCTTCACAGGATCCTCGGAGTCAGCCAGGTCGACATCCAAACGGCGAGCGGCTCGGCTGCCGAAGCCAGCCTCAAGGTGCTTTCCGAGGCCGACGCCCAAGAGCTGAAGCATGCTCTGCTCGGCCAAACGCCCGGTCCGGCGTTCGAGGTTCGGGAGACTCCGCCCTCGCTCTTTCAGGTCGAACTGCGCGATCTCATGTTGGCGGGTGCGTTTCAAAATCGGTCGTTGTACTTGGTGTTCGCGGTGCTCGGGTTGATGCAGGGGCCCGAGCTGATGGGCTTCGTGCGCCGCGCCTCGGGCCCCGCAACCCACCTTGCCCGCAGCTTGGGAGTCGGCGCCTTGGTGCTCGCCGGCTTTCTGCTGCTTCTCGTCGGGTGGTTCCTCGCCATCGCGGGCACCGTGACGAAGTACTACGGCTTCCACATCGCGCGCCACGAGAAGGGGCTCAAGGTGGGTTTCGGGCTCCTCACCCAGATCGAGCACGTCATTCCGCTGCGCCGAGTGCAGTATGTGAGGGTCGTGCAGCCCTGGCTCTATCGGCTCCTCGGTCTGTGCGAAATGGATGTGGCGACCGCGGGTTCGTTCGGCAAGGAGGAGGGTGGGGGCACGACCAAGCTCGCGCCGGTCGTGCGCGAAGAGAACGCGGGGCGCCTGGGTCGGCACGTGTTCGCCGACCTTCCCTTGGGGGAGGTGGAGTGGTCGGGTGTCAGCCCGCTCACCATTCGACGCGGGTTTCTCGCCATTTTCTGGCCGTGTCTGCTTGGAACGGGGCTGTTGGCTAGGACGCTCGGCCCGTGGATGGGCGCCCTGCTCCCCGTGTTCCTCGCGCTGGGCTGGATCTATGCCAGGAAACGGCATGCCGCACTGGGCTACGCCATCCGGGAACGGTTTCTCTGCGTGCGAGGCGGCGTCCTCAAGCGCTCGATCGTGTTCATCCCTCTCGAGCGCGTCCAGTACGTCGAGGCCGGGTCGAGCCCCTTTCAACGGGCGCTGGGGTTGGCGACGTTGCGCGTGCGTACGGCTTCCTCGTTTGCGACCCCCGACGCCGTCATCCCCGATCTCCCGGCACCCGTCGCGCACCGGCTTCAGGACGAGATCGTGAAAGGGGCGCGCGTCTCAGGGCTCTAGAGCGCTTCGCGAGGGGTACCCTGTGCCCTTCGATGATACGTGTTGCGGTCGTGGGGGCAACGGGTTATGGAGGCGCCGAGGCGGTGCGGCTGTTGGCGGCGCACCCCGGTGCCGAGGTCGTCGCGGTCACCTCCGCCCGGTTGGAGGGCACACCCCTCCGGGATGCGTGCCCCTGGTTGGACACCGACCTGGTTCTCTCCCGCTTCGAAGCCGCCTCGCTGCCGGGCGATGTGGCGTTGCTTTGCCAAGAATCGGGATTTGCCATGGAGCATGCCCACCAGCTCTTGGAGCGGATGCGGGTGATCGACTTCTCGGCGGACTTCCGTTTGCGGGACCGCGCGGATTATCCGCGCTGGTACGGACGGGAGCATTCGTCCCCGGAGGTGGAAGCGGTGTACGGATTGCCTGAGCTCGAGTCTCGGGACGCGATCGCTCGTGCGGCGCTGGTCGCAAACCCGGGCTGCTATCCGACGGCGGCACTGCTGGCCCTTGTTCCGCTCGAGCGGGCGGGATTGATCGACGGAACGCCCGTCGTCGACGCCAAATCCGGCGTGTCCGGCGCAGGGCGTTCGCGCACGGAGACCGACTATCTGCTCGGCGAACTCGAGGGGGGATTCAAGGCGTACGGGGTGACGGGCCACCGCCACACCCCCGAGATCGAGCAGGGCCTGGGCCGTCCCGTGCGCTTCACGCCCCACCTCCTGCCATTCGCACGCGGGATCCACGCGACGTGCCACGTTCCGCTCCGTCAGGGAGCGGACCGTGAGGACGTCCTGACGGCTTGGGCGAAAACCTATGCCGAAGCGCCGTTCGTGCGCATTCGCGAAGAGGGATGGCCTTCGACCAAGGAGGTGCGCGGCACCAATGCGTGCGTTCTGGCCGCCGCGTTCGACGGGAGGACGGGCCACGCGGTCGTTGTCTCGGTCCTCGACAACCTGGTGAAGGGTGCCGCGGGTCAGGCCGTGCAGAATCTCAACGTGATGTTTGGGCTGGACGAGGCGACAGGGTTGACCGTTCACGGAGTGTGGCCATGACGCCCACAGGCTTTCGGTTCGCAGGGGTCCGTTGCGGATTAAAGAACAAGCGGCGCGATTTGGGACTGATCGTCAGCGATCGACCCGCGGCCGTGGCGGGGGTGTTCACGCAGAATCTCGTGCGGGCGGCCTGCATCGATTTCACCCGCGCGGTCGTGGGCACGGGCTCCCTTCGGGCGGTCGTCGTGAACAGCGGCAACGCGAACTGCGCCACGGGCGAGCAAGGGGTGCGCGACACGGCTCGCATGGCCGAATTGGCGGCCGGCGCCCTGGGACTCGGAGACGGAGATGTGGCGGTGGCCCACACCGGGGTGATCGGCCATCTGATCGACATGGCGAAGGTCCAGCGCGGCGTCGAGGACGCGGCCGATGCCTTGAGCGAGGACCCCAAGCCCTTTCTCGAGGCCATCCTTACCACCGACCTGGTCGAGAAGCAAGCCGAGCGCGAGGTGGGCGGCGCGAGGTTCCTCGGTGCGGGCAAGGGAAGCGGGATGATCGCGCCCAACATGGCCACGATGCTGGCGTTCGTGGCGACCGACGCCGTGGCCGCACCGGACGTCCTCGACCGCGCCCTGCGCGCGGCCGTGGACGCGAGTTTCCACTGCCTGACCGTCGACGGAGACACGAGCACGAACGACATGGTGTTGGTGCTTGCCAATGGGGCGAGCGGGGTGGAGCTGGACGAGGAGGCGTTGGTCGAGGCCCTCACGGACCTGTGCGTGGATCTGGCCAAACAGATCGCCCGCGACGGCGAGGGTGCGACGAAGTTGCTGGAGATTCGGGTGACCGGATCCGACGACCCGCGCCGGGCGGCGCTGGCGATCGCGAACTCGCCCCTGGTCAAGACCGCCATGTTCGGCTGCGATCCGAACTGGGGCCGGATCATGGCGGCGGCGGGGCGGTCGGGTGCGCGGTTCGATCCGGCCCAGGCCACGCTCGTGATCGCCTCCCAGGGTGAGGAACACCTCCTGTTCGAGAACGGGACCCCCTCCTCCTTCGACCCGAAGCGCGCCTCGACGGCCCTCAAGAGCGACCACGTGGTGATCGCTTTGGACCTGGGGCCAGGCGAGACCGCGACGATGTACACGTGCGACTTCGGCTACGGTTACGTCCGCATCAACGCGGAGTACCACACTTGATCTAGCCCTCGATCAGCTTCTTGAGGCGGTCGCAGGCCTCGCCCCACGCTTCCCGCACTCCATCGGCTTCGGCTTTGGTCTGAAGCCGCTGGTGGAGGATGTAGACCATCGTTTTCTTGCCGGCCTTGTCGTGAAACTGCACGTCGATCACGCTGGGCGCCGTGAAATCCGGGTGTTCGAACGAGAGGCGCAGGTCCTTGTTTTCGCGCACGCGGGTGAGGGTGGCCTTCTCGCCGTCCGGGCCGGTCAGCGACCCGCCGTCTTTGATCTCCGCGCGGGTGCCTTCACCCATCCAGGCGGCGAGCCCCTCGGGGGAGGTGAACTTGCGGTACGTGTCGGCGAGGGGCGCCCCAATGGTCTTGGTCGCGCAGATGAAGTAGCCCTCGAGGAGCCCGTCCTTCTTCCGCACGTCGCGCGCCGCCTCGTATTCGACGGAGATCGTGTTGCACCACCACGGATCCACGCCGGCCTCGTTCAGATAGACGCTGAGTGCGCGTCGCCCTTTCTTCAGACCGTCCATGGCGTCGAACTCCGCGAACCACTCGTCGAGGGTCTTGCCGGTCTCCTTCTTGGACGTTGCGTTGTCGATAGGGAAGTCTGGCTTCAGGTTGTATTTCACGATCTCACTGCTTCTTGAAGATCGCCTCTCCAGCCTTGACCCAATCGTCCCCCGCTTTGAATTCGAGGACGAACTTGAGCTCTGTGTCGGACAATTTGGTCATCGAGGCACGGCTCACCGTGGCCTCCCCGTTGGGATCGGTTTTCCACGGTTCGCTGGTGAACACCACCGTGTCGCCTTGCGCCACGCCCCATTCGATGCGCGGCGTCGGGGCCAGGTTCGTAAACGTGTAGGAGCTGTACTTGCCTTTCTCGGGGTCCCAACCCATGAAGAACTCCTCGTTCATGGTGAAGCCCTCCATCTCCCACTTGCTGGTGCCTCGGAGGAACGGGCCGCTCCACTCGGCATGGTGGGTCATTTTGCCCTCCATCTCCATGCCTTCCATCGACATCTTCATCGTGCCGGACCAGTTGCCGACCATCCACTCAAACTTCTTGAGTTCGGGTGCGGGACCCATGTCGGGTACCTGGGAGTTGGCGAGAGCGCATACGAGCAGCAGCGTTGCTGCGAGAGTCCATCGAGTCATCGTCGACCTCCTATTGGTGCTGTCGAAACTACCTGGTGCGGGCGACGAGACGCAACGACCGCTTGATCAGATTGATCTGGCCGAGGTGGTAGGCATCGTGGATCGCGATCGCAACCAGGGTTTTGGCGATCTCCGGCTCCGGCCCGGAATTGGCGAGGCCGCACGCCTCGTCAAATCCGGACAGGAACGCCGCACGCAGATCAGGGAACTCCGAGGCCTCGGGAATGCGCCAGTCGCCCTCGAGGAAACGGGGAAGTTTTTCGCGCCGGATCTTCTTGAGCCAGAGGTCCTGCCAGAAGTGCATGTGGGCGAGGTTCGTGAGAAGCGAGTAGGGCATCCCCGGCAACACGCGCGCCGCGTCCTCGGGCTTGATGCGGCTGAGCAGCTTCCCGGGGGCCGGAATGTCCACTCCGGAAGCGAGCTGGCGGAAGAGCTCCGCGGTGGGATTTGGGGCCATGCCGGGAGGTTAGCAGGTCGCCAGGGACATGCCAACGAGTTCCGCCGCCTCGATCGTGTTCGCCAAGAGGCTGGCGACGGTCATAGGCCCAACCCCGCCGGGGACGGGGGTGATCCAGGAGGCGACCTCCGACGCGCTTTCGAAGTGGACATCGCCCACGTCTCCTTGGCGCCCCTCGACCTTGTTGTAGCCCGCATCGATCACCACCGCACCGGGTTTGAGCCATTCGCCGCGGATCATCTCGGCGCGCCCTACGGCCGCGACCAGGACGTCTGCGGTCCGGCACAAGGCGGGAAGGTCCTGGGTGCGCGAGTGGGCGATCGTGACGGTCGCATGTTTCTGCAACAGCATGAGGGCTGCCGGCTTGCCGAGGATCACGCTGCGCCCGACCACCACGGCGTGCCGTCCTTCGAGCGGAATCTTGTAATGGTCGAGGATCCGCATGATGCCCATGGGGGTTGCGCAGCGAAATCCCGGCAGGTCGCACACAAGCCTTCCCGCGGATTGCGAGGTGATGCCGTCCACGTCTTTCTCGGGACCCAGAGCTTCGAGGGCCTTCGGCTCGTCCAGGTGCGGGGGCAGCGGGTGTTGGATCAGCACGCCGTGTACCGCGGGATCGGCGTTCAGGGCGGCGATGTGGGCCATCAAGGCCTCCTGCGTCGTGGAGGCGTCCGCTTCGAACACGCCGGACTCGATGCCTGCCTTCTCGCACCACTTCCGTTTCATGCGTACGTACGCGAGGCTGGCCGGGTCCTGGGCGGCCACGACCGCCTCGAGACGCGGCACCACGCCTCGGGCGCGCAGGGCTTCGGTGCGGACGCGCACCTCCTCGCGAACGATCTTCGATAACTCCAACCCATCGAGAATCTGAGCGCTCACTGGGGCGTCTCCTCCTTCCTCACCGTCCACAACCCGGCCCGCGCCAACTCCTGGGCCTCCTCTGAATCCTCGGTGACGGTCTCCACTTCCGGTTCAGGCTCGGGCGCCGCCGCTCCCACCCGTTCGTCCGGGGGCGCGCTCGCGGGGTCCCACTCGTGCTTGGGGGTCCGTTCCAGAAGGTTCCCGAGCACTCCGTTCACAAATCGGCCGCTCTCCGCCGTGCTGTACTTCTTCGCGAGGTCCACGGCCTCGTTGATCGTCACGGCGGGAGGGATCGGGGGGCAGTGGAACAACTCGTACGCGGCGAGGCGCAGGATGTTGCGATCGACCGTCGCGACGCGCGAAAGGTCCCAATCCCTCAGACTCTGCGCGAGGGCGCCGTCGAGCGCGTTCAGGTGCGCCAGCACGCCCTTGATGGCGGCCCGGGCGAACTCGGCGAGCTCCGGCTCGAGCTCGGCATGCTCCAGGGTGTCCTCGATCGCGGCATCGGTCGGGGTGTGGCCAACTTCGATTTCGTAAAGGGCCCGGAGGATCGCTTCGCGGGCCGGTCGTCGCGAGCTACCCCGCATGGACCTTCTCCGCAAGAAACTTGGGAACGAAGGACGTATTGAGATCTCCCGAGACGAAGTCGGGGTGTTCGACGAGCCGGCGGAGGAACGGGATGTTGGTTTGGATGCCCTCGACCTCGAACTCGTGCAGGGCGCCTTGGAGCTTGGCGACCGCTTCTGGGCGCGAATTGGCCACGACGATCAGTTTGGCGAGCATGGGGTCGTAAAACGGACTCACCGAAAAGCCCGCGTAGCAGTGCGTGTCCATCCGGACGCCGCGCCCGCCCGGAGCGCGCCACATCGTGATCAGGCCGGTGCTGGGCGCAAAGTCGTTGTCGGGGTCCTGGGCGGTGATTCTCGCCTCGATGGCGTGCCCCGACAGCGACACCTCCTCTTGGCGGATTGGGAGCTTCTCGCCCGACGCGACCCGGAGCATCAGTTGCACGAGGTCGATTCCGGTCACCTCCTCCGTGACGGGATGCTCGACCTGCAGCCGGGTGTTCATCTCGAGGAAGTAGAAGTTGAAGTCGGCGTCGACCAAGAACTCGACGGTGCCTGCGTTCTGATAGCCGACGGACCAGGCCACCTTGACGGCGGCCTCTCCCATGCGGCGCCGAAGGTCGGCGGGCATTTCTGCGTAGGGAGCCTCTTCGAGCAGCTTCTGGTGGCGCAGATTCTGGACGGAGCACTCGCGCTCGCCGAGGTGGATCATGTTGCCGTGCGCATCGCCCAGCACCTGGATCTCGACGTGGCGCGGGTTGAGCACGCACTTCTCGACCAGCATCTCGCCGCTCCCGAAGCTCGCTTGCGCTTCCGCTTGGGCGGTCTTCCACAGCGCGGACAGCTCGTCCGGGGAGTTCACGCGGCGGATTCCTCGGCCCCCGCCGCCCGCCACGGCTTTGAGCAGCACGGGATAGCCGATGCTGTCGGCGACCTTAAGCGCTTCGGAATCGCTCGGCACGGCGCCTGCGGACCCGGGCACGACGGGGCAGCCCGACTCGATCGCCGCCTTCTTGGCGCTGGCCTTGTCGCCCATCGCCTCGATGGCGGACACCGGCGGCCCGATGAAGGTGACGCCCAACGACTCGAGCGCCTCCGCGAAGCTCGCCCGCTCGCTGAAGTAGCCGTAGCCCGGGTGGACGGCCTCGGCCCCCGAGATCTGGGTGGCCATCAGCACGTTCCCAAGACTGAGGTAGCTGTCGCCGTTGCTCCCGGCGCCCACGCAAATCGTCTCGTCCGCGATCTTGACGTGCAGGCTCTCGCGATCGGCCTCCGAGTAGATCGCGACGCTGCGCACGCCGAGTTCGCGGCACGCGCGAATGACTCGGCAGGCGATCTCCCCACGGTTGGCGATCAGCACTTTGCGGAACATCAGAATCCTCCGTGGCCGGGGTGCGCGCAGCGAACCTTGCCGGTGGCCGGATCGTAGACGTAGGGCTCCTTTCCGACCGGGCAGCGCTCGAAGGAGCTTCCCAGCTTGAGCTGCGCAAGCGATTCGGGGTTGGGGTCTTCGCCCATGTTGGTGAAGATCGTCATGGACTGTCGGATTTGGGAGAGCTGGTTCTGGCACTCACTGTCCAACGCCTTGGCGCGGACGGCTCCCGGAACGGTTTTTCCCAGGCCGTCCGCCCGAGAAGAACCCGCGCCGGTGCCCCGCAAGAAGAACACGGCCAGCCCCAGGATGATCACCAGCGTGATCATCGTCGAGACGAGGGTGAAGCCGGCGCGTCTCACGGAGCCACCCTGACCTTGGCGATCGTCTGGCCGTATTCGACGGGCGAGTCCGGCTCGACGAGCACTTCCACGACCTCGCCGTCAAACGGACACTCCACGTCGTTGGCGAGCCCCAGGGCGGAGACGACGGCCACGACGCTCCCTTTCGACACCGTTTGACCGACGGTCAGGGCCTCCTTGGCGGAGTTCAGATAGCCCACGAGGGGGGAAACGATGGACTTGAGCTCGTCGCCATCCGAAGGTTCGCGGTGCTCGGCCGAGGCGAGGACCCGCGTCGGGGCCGGGCGTGGCGAGAGGGTGGCGGAGAAGGCGAGGTCGCCTACCTCCAGTTCGAGTTCGGCGATGCCGTTGGCCCGGGCCACTTCCAAGGCGTGCCGGATCAGTTCGAGGTCCTGATTCGCCATCGATCCAGTGTACCAGCGGGGCTCGGATTCGAACCTGGGGAGGCGGACGCAAAAAAAGAGGGAACGGCGCCAAGGGGAGGGGGAGGGGAGGATGGGCCGTTCCCGAGGGAGAGGGTTGATTGCGTTTCTTGCTTCTTATTGCTGCGTCCTAAGAAAATCCGAGGATCTTCGAGGAGTCGCCCATTGCAACGCGATTCGGCCGGGAATCGTTCCCGGTGGGCCATCAGTCCCAGTTTGAATCTGGGAACCAGGGCGCTACCAGTTTTTGGGCTCGCCAAAAAGATTCCACGGTCGGCAACCAATGATTGAACTGTGCGGCTTGGTTTGGGCTTTGCTGGGCGCGGGGATTGCCTGACGCCGGAAGAGTGTCGATCGCTGTTGGGCGATTTGGCGGCCGCCTGCGCGCGCCAGGACCCGCCGCTTGGAGCCTCGGGGCTCGCCTGCCGGGCTCCGTCTCGCGATCTGGCGTTCGGTTTCGAGGCGGAAAGGCCGTGCGCCGCCGTCTGCTTTCCCTTGGTCGGACCGTTGGAAGGCTGGGTGTCCTGGGTGACGCCTTGGTGCCCGATCGATCCGCCGACGCCGCCGAACGAGGGCTTGGTCGAGCAGGCGCGGCTCGTGGTGCGGACCTTCCTCGACGGCGTGTTCCCGAGCCCGAACGAGATCGGCTTGGACCAACCCATCGCGGCCCTGGACTCCGCGGCTTCGATCGAGGGTGCACTCGCAGCGCTCATGAAGACGACGGTGCCGCTGGTCCAACTGGTGGCGACGATCTCGACGGCCGATGGTTTGGACTCGCATCTCCACGTCCAATGCCCCCTCGAGACGTTGCGAGCGCTCCGCGCCGCCTTCTTGGAGGAGTGCGCATGAACGCGGTGACGTCGATCGTGACGATGGCGGAGATCGAGACCTACCGCGGTTCGGCCCGCTTCAGCTGCCTGGGATTGGGAAGCTGCATCGCCCTGTGCATGCTGGATCCGGAAAGCCACGTGTGCGGGATGGCGCACATCTTGTTGCCCACGTCCTTTCATTCGGGCGAGCCGGAAAAAGCTGGGCGCTACGCGGATCTCGCCGTGCCGATGCTCGTGCAGATGCTCGAGCGAATCGGAGGGGCGCGCGACCGCTTGGTGGCCGCCTACGCCGGCGGAGCGCAGGTTTTCAACATCAGCGGAGCGTCCATGTGCCTCGACATCGGCGCCCGCAACGCCGCCGAGGTGGCACGTCAGTTGGACGAACTGGGCATTCGTTGCCTGGGACATGAGGTCGGCGGATCGCTGGGACGAACCGTGACCTTCGATTCGGAAACAGGTGAAGTCAGAGTCCGCACGGTGACGCAGGGCGACCGCGTGCTCTGCCGATTGAGAGGAACGACACGATGAGTACAACCTCGTTGAGCATTGAAGAGATCGTCGACAAGACGACCGATCTCCCATCGATCCCCGCCGCCGCACTCGCGGTGATCCGGGAAGCCGAGTCGGAAACGGGCTCGGCGAACTCGGTGGCGCACCACATCGCGCAGGACCAGGCGTTGGCGGCCCGGGTTCTGCGGCTCTCGAACAGCGCGTTCTACGGGCTTTCGGGCGAGGTGACCGACTTGCAGGAGTCCGTCGTGGTGCTCGGCATGCGCTGTGTCCGCAACCTGGCCATGGTCGCCTCGACCTATCCTTGGATGATCCGTCCGCTGAAGGGTTACTGCCTGGGCCCAAAGGAGATGTGGACGCACTCGTTCGGCGTCGCGATCGCCGCCCAGGAGATCACCAAGATGACGAGGACCGGGGACCCGGACATGGCGTTCACGGCGGGGCTGCTGCACAACCTCGGCAAGGTCGCGCTCAGCATCTGGCTCGAGAACAAGGTGCCGATGCTGATCGCCATCGCGAACCAGGAGGATCTCACGTTCAACGAGGTCGAGCGCAAGGTGCTGGGATACGACCACGCGGAGGTCGGCGAGTTCCTGGGTCAGCGCTGGAACCTGCCGAAACAGATCCGTGCGGCGATCCGCTACCACCACGAACCAAGCGCGGCCACTCCCCACAATCCCATCGTCGACAGCGTCCACGTTGGCGACTTCCTGACCATGAGCATGGGTTTCGGCCTCGGCGGCGATGGACTTCGTTACGACTACGATCCCGAGGCGTGGACGCGGCTCAACCTCGAGCCCGAGAACATGGACCAGATCGCCGATCGCTTTGTGACCTCGTACCAGGAGTACGAGAAGCTGTTCGAGGTCATGAACCAGGCGGCGTGATGCAGCGGGTGCTCATCGTCGACGACTCGCCCGTGATCCGTCGCCTGCTGGGCGACATGATCGGCGGGGAGCCCGATCTCGAAGTCGTGGGCTACGCCCCCGACGGCGAGGAGGCGGTGGCGAAGGTGCGCGAACTGCGCCCCGACGTCGTGACGATGGACGTCGAAATGCCTCGGTGCACCGGCCTCGAGGCGCTGCGCAGGATCATGGCCGAATCGCCGGTGCCGGTCCTGATGGTCAGCAGCCTCACGCGAAGCGGCGCCCGCGAGACGATCGAGGCGCTCCAATGCGGGGCGTTCGATGTCGTTGCGAAGCCCGCACTGGGGCCCGCCGAGTTCCCGCGCGTTCGCGAGGAGCTGATCCAGAAGATCCGCTTGGCGCGATTCGCCCAGGTCAAAGCCCCCGTCGCCGCCCCATCCAGACC
The DNA here is from genome assembly GCA_023957775.1 of Fimbriimonadaceae bacterium. NCBI lineage: Bacteria > Bacillati > Armatimonadota > Fimbriimonadia > Fimbriimonadales > Fimbriimonadaceae > Fimbriimonadaceae bacterium. The sequence continues at coordinate 50,528 of JAMLGR010000003.1, forward strand.
TCCTTCGAAGCCGTCGCTCGAGGGAGTGGACGGGTCCCGCATCGTCCTGATCGCCAGTTCGACGGGTGGTCCTCGCGCCCTCACGATGTTGTTCGAACGGCTGCCGTCGGGGTTTCCCGCACCGATTCTGCTTGTTCAGCACATGCCGCCGGGGTTCACCGAGAGCCTGGCGCTCAGGCTTGGCCGGGTGGGGCCGATCCACTGCCGCGAGGCCCGGGACGCCGAACATCCGGCACCGGGGGAAGCGCTCATCGCACCGGGAGGACGCCACCTCGTCGTCGATTCCGGTGGCACGCTGAGGTTGGAGGACGGTCCGACCGTCCATGGGGTGCGCCCGTCGGCCGATCGGCTGTTCCTCTCGGCGGCGACCCACTACGGATCGCGTTGCCTCGCCCTCGTGCTGACGGGAATGGGTCGGGACGGCGCGGAAGGGGCCCAGGCCCTTCGGGCGGCTGGAGCGACCGTGTTCGGCGAAGCGGAGAGCACCTGCACGATTTACGGCATGCCTCGCGCGGCGAAGGCGGTCGGAGGCATCGACGCCGAGTTCCCGATCCACGACATGGCCGACGCGCTCGTCCGCGCGATGCGAGGTGCCCGTGCAGCTTGACGAACGCCACTGGGACCTCTTCTACCGGGATTTGCGGGCGCAGACGGGGCTCGACCTCGCGCTCTACAAGCAGGAGCAGACCCGCCGCCGCCTCGTCAGCCTCGCGAAGTCGATGGGATGCGAGACACTATTGGATTTCGGCAGGGAGTTGGCCCGGGACCCCGAAGGCGTCTCGAAGCTTCTGGATCACCTCGCGATCAACGTGACCTCGATGTTCCGCAATCCGGAGAAGTGGCGCGTCCTCGAGCAGGAGGTGCTGCCGGAACTCCTCCAACGCGCGCCCTCGCTGAGCGTGTGGAGCGCCGGGTGCAGCCACGGATCCGAACCCTACTCGCTCGCCGCGCTTCTCCAGGCAACGCGGCCCGGCCTGCACCGCATCCTCGCGACCGATGTGGACCCCGGAGCCCTGCGGTGCGCCCGGGAAGGGCTCTTTTCACCGGCGGCACTGGAGGCGTTGCCCCGACCGGAGCTCCGAGCCATGTTCGAGCCCGCCGACGGCGTGTTTCGCGCCAACGCCGTCCTGCGGAGGACGGTCGCGGTGGTCGAACACAACCTTCTGTCCGAGCCGCCTCGGACCGGATTCGACCTCATCCTGTGCCGCAACGTCACGATCTACTTCAACGAGGAGGCCAAGGCGATGCTCTATCGTCGGTTCTATTCCGCCCTGCGAGAGGGCGGCTATCTGCTCATCGGAAACACGGAGCGCATCTTCGACAGCCGCGAGATTGGTTTTGAGGCGCCCTACACCTGCTTCTATCGAAAGCCCGGAGGAGGGGCTGGACTATGGCGAAACGCATCTTGATCAGTGACGATGCGCTCTTCATGCGGACCGCGCTGAAGAACATCCTGTCGGAGAATGGCTACGAAATCGTCGGCGAGGCCGAAAACGGGGCGGAGGCCGTGGAGATGTACCGGTCGCTCCACCCCGACGTCGTTTTGATGGACATCACGATGCCGGAGATGGATGGGATCGAGGCCCTCAAGGCGATTCGGTCCGAGTTTCCGGAGGCCGCGATCGTCATGTGCACGGCCATGGGTCAGAAGGCGTTGGTCATCCAAGCCATCGGCGCCGGCGCACGAGACTTCATTGTCAAGCCCTTCGAGGCCAGGCGGGTTCTGGAGGCCGTCCAGCGCGCCGCCGCGTGAAGCGTATGAGGGTCGAGCACGTCCGCCCGTTTGCGGAGGCCTCGGTCGAGGTCTGCAAGAGCCTTCTGGGGATCGATCCCCAGCGGGGCGAGCTTGCGGTGCGTCCCGTCCTCGAGACCGCTCGGCAGATCAACGCCGTCTGTTCGATCGGCGGCGGGCTCGCCGGGTTCGTGATGCTGAGCATGTCGGCCCGCACGGCCAACCAGATCGCCGGGCGTCTGATCGGCAGCCCCGTTGTCACCTTCGACCAGATGGCCGCCAGCGCCGTGGCCGAGTTCGGCAACATGATCGGGGGAAGGAGCCTCACCCTGCTCGCCGATGCCGGAGTCGAGTGCACGCTCTCGCCGCCGACCGTGATCCGGGGCACGCAAGCACCCATCCAGGGAGCCCCGGGGCCTGCGATCCTCATCCCGCTGCTTCTGGGCCCGTTCGGGACCGTCGACGTGGTGGTCAGCCTCGCTTCCATCGCCCAAGCCGCTTAGCGGCCGAAAGACCCTGGTGCCCGCAACCCGCGGGCCGCGCGCGCGTACACTACTCCTGATGGCCAAGCGCAAGATACTGACCGGCATCCCAGCCTCGGCGTTCGTGGCGGACACGGACCGGATCGCCCTGGAAGCGCTCAAGCGCGTCCCGCTGCTGCCCCAGCTCATCCAGAAGTTCTACGAGGTGGGCCTCGATCGCTGGATGTACTGCTACAACATGTCGATGTCCGTCCGGTGCGGACCCAAGCAGTACAAGACGCTCTACGCGATCCTCAAGGAGTCCTCCGCGATCCTGGACATGCCCGAGCCCGAGCTGTACATCACCAACAATCCCTTCCCGAACGCGTTTGCCGGCGGGGTCGAGCGCCCGTACATCACGCTTCGTTCGTCGATGATCGACACGCTGACCGACGAGCAGCTCTACCACCTGATGGGACACGAGCTGGGGCACATCAAGGCGGGCCACATCCTGTACAAGTCGGTGGCCTCGGTGCTGCTGCCGCTTCTGGAGCTCCTGGGTCGTCGAACGTTCGGATTGGGCGACGTGGCGAGCGTCGGCATCATGCTCGCCTTCTACGAGTGGTCGCGCCAGGCCGAGCTCACGGCGGATCGCGCGGGTCTCCTGGTCTCGCAGTCTCTCGACCTCTCGATCGACGCCAACCTGGCGCTCACGGCCGGCCCCAACCGGCTTTCCGGCGAGATGAACCGCGACGCGTTCATGGAGCAGGCCCGCGCGTATCAGGACGCGGGAACCTTGGAATCGATCGGGAAGGTGCTGATCTTCATGTTGATGAGCAGCACGTACACGCACCCGATGCCGGTGCACCGAACGCAGGAGCTCGAGCGCTGGGTGCAAACCGGCGCGTACGACCGAATCCTGGCCGGCGACTACGCCCGTGTCGGCGACGCCAAGGCGGGGTAGCGGCCGATGCCCAAAGCCGTCGTGCTGTTGAGCGGCGGGCTGGACTCCGCCACCGTACTCGCGATCGCGCGTGCGCAAGGGTTCGATCCCTACGCCTTGACCGTCGTCTACGGGCAGCGCCACGAGATCGAGGTCGAGGCGGCCCGCCGCGTGGCGGAGTCGATCGGCGTCGCCGAGCACCGGTTCGTGCGGGTCGAGCTCGACGTCATCGGCGGTTCCGCGCTGACGGACGCCATCGACGTCCCCAAGGACGCGGCCGATGCGGGTGGCATTCCCGTGACGTACGTGCCGGCCCGAAACACGGTGTTCCTCTCCCTGGGGTTGGGGTACGCGGAGGTGGTCGGGGCGACGGACCTCTTCGTCGGCGTCAACGCGGTCGACTACAGCGGATATCCCGATTGCCGCCCGGCGTTCGTGGCGGCGTTCGAAGAGCTGGCGAACGTGGCCACCAAGGCCGGGGTCGAGGGCGCCCGGTTTCGGATCCACGCGCCGCTGATGACCTGGACGAAGCCCGAGATCATCCGGAGAGGAATGGAGTTGGGGGTCGACTACGGATTGACGCACTCGTGCTACGACCCGGACCCCTGGGGCCGGGCGTGCGGGCGGTGCGACGCCTGCGTGATTCGGGCGCGGGCGTTCGAAGCGATGGGCCTGCCCGATCCCTCGTTGGCTTCCCATGGCTAGCCTGCGCATCGCCGAGATCTTCGCCTCCATCCAGGGCGAGGGCCGTTGGGCAGGCACCCCCTCCACGTTCGTGCGCGTGAGTGGATGCAACCTGCGGTGCGCGTGGTGCGACACGCCGTACGCCTCCTGGTCGCCCGAAGGGCCATCGATGGACGTTGGGGCCATCGCCGCGCGCGTGGCCGAACTCGGCGTTCGGCACGTCGTGCTGACCGGGGGGGAGCCGATGCTGTTCGAGGGGGTGGTGCCCTTGGCGGAGCGGCTCGCCGAGGGCGAGCACGTGGTGACGGTCGAGACGGCGGGAACGGTGTTTCGCGAGCTGCCGTGCGCCCTGATGTCGATCAGCCCGAAGCTCGCCAATTCGACGCCGGTCGAGTCGGGGACGGCGGGTACGAACGGCCCGGCTCCCAGGGGCTGGCGCGAGCGGCACGAGGCCATCCGCTCGAATCTCGAGCCTCTTCGCCGGCTCGTTGCGGCTTACGACGTCCAACTGAAATTCGTGGTGGATCCCGAAGGCTCGGGCGACGACCTGACGGAGATCGAGGAGGTGCTTCGGCGTCTTGGCGGAATCCCCTCCGACCGCGTGATGTTGATGGCCGAGGGAACCGACTCGGAGACGCTCGCCCGCAGGGAGCGCCTCCTCGTCCCGGTGTGCCTCGAGCGGGGGTTCCGACTCAGTCCGCGGCTCCACGTGCACTGGTTCGGCAACACGCGGGGGACGTAAGGGACGGGAATCGGGAATCGGGAATCGGGAATCGGGAATCGGGGGGGGGCTTGTCCTCCAAAATCACTACAGGCAAGGGGTCGTCATCTGGTTCAAACGGCGGGGCGGGGAGATGGGGCATAACTTGGGTGTGGCGAAGCCGCTGGCACCCTCGAGCCGTACTGCCCGGGCGGTCTATCTTGGACTCGGATTTCTCTGCGTGGCCATCGGCATGGTGAACCTCGCGATTCCCGGGTTGCCCTCCACGGTGTTCTTCATCGTGGCCTTGGCGGCGTTCGAGCGCAGCAGCCCTCGCATGGAGAGGTGGCTGCTCGAGCATCGGCTCTTTGGATCGACGTTGCGGAACTGGCGGCAGTCGGGATCGATCGCCCCACGGACCAAGGTCGTCGCCATCACGGCGATCTGGGTCTGCATCGGCATTTCGGCCTGGGTCGTGGGCCCGATGTGGCTCAAGGGGCTGTTGCTCGCGATCGCGCTCGCGCTGACCGCCTATCTCGCGACGCGGCCGAGCGCCTGCGGCTAGCGACCGGGCAACGGCCGCGACACCCAGCGGAGCGCGTCGGCGTCGACGTAGCGCCACTCGAAGAGGTCTCCCTTGCCCGGCGCCATGCCGATCCGCCGCCCGGTGAGCACGTGGGTGGAGCGGGTGCCCGCTTCGAGTCGGAGGGGGCTCGCGGGATCGAGGAGATCGAGGCGGTTGTCCGCGCCGGTGACGCCGAAAGCCGCGGCGAGTTTGCCCGGGCCGGAGAGGAGGTCCTCGTCGCGCCGGGCTTTGGGGCGGAGGGGGCGCATGGCGGCGAGCCCTTCCAGGGGCCGCGCCGCTCGAATCAACACGGCGGCCCCTTCGCCTTTGGGGTGCGCGACGACGTTGAGCATCCAGTGGTTGCCGTAGGTGAAGTACGCGTAGGCGAGGCCCGGGCGTTCGAACATCGGCGCGTTGCGGGGAGTGAGCCTTCGGTGGGCGTGGCTGCCGGGGTCGTCCGCGTTGCGGTACGCCTCGGTTTCGACGATGCGGGCCAGGCGGTCGCCGCGGACGAGGACCGCGCCGAGAAGGGCGCGCGCGCCTTCGCGCGCATCGTGGAGAAGGGCGTTCCGCAGATCGTCGCTCCAGTCGGCCATGGGCGAGTGTAGCTTTCGACGGCCGCTGGGGGCAGGCAGTTTTTCACACTCCCATTTTCGGGGCGGGCATCCTATAATAGTAGACAGAGTTCTACTATGATTGCCTTCCTGGACCTCGACAGCTTTTACATCTCGACGCTCGCGCTCGCAGGGCCGACGCTCGTGCATGCGGAGAAGCGCGTGTTGGATGCGTCGGACGAGGTGCGCGCGCTCGGGGTGGGGGTTGGGATGGTGCTTGCGGAGGCGAGGGCGGTCGCGCGCGGGGTTCGCTGCGTCGCCTGGGAGGAGGAGCCGTACCGCGCGGCGCAGGCTGCGTGGCTCGACGTCTGCGCGGAGTTTTCGGATGCGATCGAGCCCGATCGGCAACATGCGGCCTGGGTCGACCTGCACGGGCACCCGGACGCCTCCTCGGTGGCGGTGGCGATGGCGGAGGCGCTCGGGTCGCGGCTGGGGCATCGGGTGCGGCTGGGTCTCGCGCGGACGAAATGGATCGCGGTGGTGGCCGCCCGCACGGCGCACCCTTCGGTGCGCGGCCTCGAGGAGCCGTGTCTGGACGCGGCGGGTTTCCTCGCGCCCCTGGACGTGGAGCAGTTGCTCCCCGTATTGCCCGAGCATCGCGAGCGGTTGAGATTCTTAGGGTACCGAACGATTGGCGAGGTTGCGGGACTGCCCTATCCCACGCTTGTCGAGCAGTTTGGGGCAGAGGGGCGTCGGATGCTCGACGCGGCGCACGGGAGGTGTTTCGAGCCCGTTCGCCCGGTCTATCCGCCCGACGCGCTGTTGGAGCGGTTCGTGTTCGAGGGCGCGACGGAGGATCTCGCCGTGTTGGACGCCGGGCTGCACGCGCTCGCGGCGCGTTTGGCCGCGCGGCTTGAGGCGAAGGACCGCTGCGGGTCCCAGATGCACGTGTGGATCGAGCGCGAGTCCGGGGCGGTGGAGGAGCGTTCGCGGCGGTTCGTGCATCCGTTGCGCACGCGCATGGCGCTGTTGGCCGCCTTACGCGCGTTGTGCGGCGGGCCTGCAAAGGACTGGGAAGGACCCATCGCCGCCGTGCGGGTTCGCCTGCCCGGACTGGTGCGCGCCAAGCGGCTTCAGCCCCAGTTGCACACCGCCCAATCCGCGGCGCCCGCAGCGAGTGCGGAGCATGCGCTCGACAAGGTGCGCGCGGTTTTTGGCGACGGTTCGGTGATGCGGGGTGCCGAGGTGTCGGTGCCGCGCCGCGTCGCGGTGCTGAAGGCGTGGAGAGATGTCACAGGCTGGGCGTGAGATCCTCGCGCGCTGGCGCGAGTCAGGCGAGTGGTGGAGCGGCGAAACCCCGAAGGAGTTCGTGCGCTTCATCGACGCCAAAGGGGTGCGAAGGGAAGTGGCAATCGAGGTGGACGACGCTCCTGTTCGCCCGACAAACGACAAACGACCAACGACAAGCGACGAAGATCTCCGCGAAGAGATCGTCCTCCGCCTGGCCAAGACGCGCGACGAGAAGGTCGCCAAGGCGTGCGGCTTCGCACGCGAAGCCACCTCCCTTTACCGACTCCCGTCTCCCGATTCCCGATTCCCGGCATCTTACGTTCCCCTGCACGCGGTGAGCGGCTACGCGTTCGGAAGGGGAACGATGCTGGCGGACGAGGTGGCGCGGCTCGCCGCGGTGCACGAGCTGCCTGCGGCGGTGCTGGCGGACCCCCATTCGCTCGTGGGGGCGGTCGAGTTCTCCCGCGCGGCGCGCGGCGCGGGGGTGAAGCCGCTGATCGGCGCGACGGTCGAGCTTCCCGAAGGGGGCGAACTCGTCCTGATCGCGCGGACACCGCGCGGATACCGCAACCTTTCTCGTCTGGTGACCGAGTGCCATCTCGGGGAGCCTCGATTGTTCCCGCTCGGCTCGTGGGAGCGGCTGGAGGGTTGCGCCGAGGATCTTCTCTGTCTCACGGGCGGCGATCTCGGCCCGATCAACCGCTTGCTCGCCCAACGGCGGGACGCCGAGGCGTCCCGTCTGCTCGATCGCCTCGTCGCGACCTACGGCCGCGAGAACGTGGTGGTGGAGATCGAGCGCTCGTTCGTGCCTTGGGAGCTGTCGGTCAACACGCGCCTGCTCCAGATGGCGGAGGCCAAGCGGTTGCTCGCTGCCGCGGGCGGGATCGCGACCCACTCCCGCCCCGAGGATTTCCCCGTGCAGGACATCATCGTGTGCGCGGAGTCGCTGTGCGTCGTGGACGAGGTGGTGGGTCGGAAGCCGCGCCGCGCCCCCGGCCAGCGGGAGTGTCCCCGAGCACCCGACCGCGCGCTCAACGCCGAGCGGTTTCTGAAAAGCGCGCACGAGATGGCGGAGCTGTTCGCCGATCGCCCCGACCTCCTGGCCAACACCTTGCGCGTCGCCGAGCGGTGCGAGGACGACGTGCTTCCGCCCCGTACGCGACTCCCCCAACTGTACGACGACGACGCCCACGCGCTCCGGGAGATCACGCTCGCCGGCGCGCACCGCCGCCATCCCCGCATCGATCCGAAGCTGAAGAAGCGCATCCACCACGAGCTCGAGCGGATCGTGCGCCTCGGGTTCGCGGGGCACTTCCTCACGATTTGGGACGCGTGCAACTGGGCGCGCCAGCAGGGCATCCTGTTCAGCGCGCGCGGGTCGGTCGTCGACGCGGCCGTCGCGTACTGCCTCGGGCTTTCGCGCATCGACGCGCACGCGCACAAGCTGCACTTCGACCGGTTCCTTCCCGCCGACGGCAGCAAACGCCCGGACATCGATATCGATTTCGAAGCCAAGCACCGCGACGCGGTGCGCGACTACCTCACGCGCAAGTACGGCGAGGACCGCGTGGCGACGGTGTGCGCGGTCGGCGCGTACTGCACGCGCGGCATCGTGCGCGAGGTGGGCAAAGCGTTGGGTCTTTCGAGCGAGACGATCGGGTTCCTCGCCAAGAGGCTGCACGGAGGCATCTCCCCCGCCAAGCTCGAAGCGGCCCTCGACGCGCGTCCAGAACTGCGGGGAAGCGCCGTGCCGCGCGAGCGTTTCCGCTGGGTGTTCGAACTCGCCGAACGGCTGACCGACATCCCGCGCAACATGCGTGCCCACTCCTCCGGCGTGGTGATCTCGGATCGACCGATGCACGAGACGGTGCCCGTGATGGCGTCGGGGGCGTTCGAGCCTGGGGAGGGGTCGCAGCCGATCCGGATCATCCAGTGGGACAAGCGCAGCGCGAAGCACTTTTTCGACAAGTTCGACCTGTTGTGTCTGCGAGGCCAGGACGTGCTGGCAGGAGCGCAGGAGCGGATTCGCGTCTCCGACGCGGACTTCCACGTCGAACAGATCCCGCTCGACGATCCCGAGACGTATCGCGCGATGCGTTCGGGCGAGCTGATCGGGATCCCGCAGTCGGCGTCCCCGGCGATGCGGCAGGCGCACATACGGCTGCGCACCGAGAACCTCCACGACGCCAGCCTGGTGCAGGCGGGCATCCGCCCCGGAGTCGGCGGTGCGGTGAAGATCAACGAGCTGATCATGCGCCGAAGGGGGCTGCAGGCGTACTCGTTCGCGCACCCCGAACTCGAGCGCATCATGGGGCTGACCTACGGCATCGTGGTGTTCCAGGAACAGGTGGACCAACTGCTCCAGACGTTCTGCGGTTATACGTCGGGCGAGGCGGAGGACATCCGCGACGGCATCCACAAGCGTCGGCGCGAGGCGTATGCCAAGGCCAAGCGCGACGAGATCGTCGCCCGCATCATGGACCAGGGGCATGGCATGCAGCTCGCCAGCGAGGTGTACGACCTGATCGCGGGCTTCGAAGGCTACGGTTTCGCGCAAGGGCACGCGTTGGCGTTTGCCGAGATCTCCATTCGGTCGATCCACTGCCAGCAGAACTTTCCCGCCGAGTACTTCGCCTCGATCCTCAGCGCCCAGCCCGCGGGCTATTACGGCCCCTGTACGCTCGCAAACGAGGCGCGGTGCCGCGGTGTGGCGGTGCTGCTCCCCGACGTGAACCGCAGCAAGGTCGAATTCACCGTCGAAGCCGTCCGCTCGGCGATGGATCCGCAGATCGTGCTGCCCAGCGGGGGGGTGCGCACGGGGCTCATGCAGGTGATGGGGCTCTCGAAAGAGACGCGCGCGCGCATCCTCGACGCGCGGTTCGACGGCCCCTACCGCAGCGTGTTCGACTTCGCCGCCCGAGTGCGCCCCGAACGCGACGAACTGGAGCGCCTGATCCTGTGCGGCGCGCTCGACGCGCTGCACGCCAACCGGCGCGCCATGCTGTGGGCCGTGCCCTCCGCGTTGCGCCACGCGCACGCCGTGCACCAGGGGCGAGGGGCGGACGTCCTGCCGTTCGAGATTCCCGAACCGCCCTTCGAGGACTCTCTGGACGACTTCTCGAAAGCCGAAAAGGCCGTGTACGAGCGGATGTTCCTCGATCTCGACGCATCGGCCCACCTCATGGCGTTCGAACGCGAACGGGTGTCGGCCAAGGGGGGCATCACCGCCGCCGAAGCGCGCGCGTTGCCCCATCGGCGCAAGGCGGTCGTGGTCGGCCATGCGATTCGGCTGCGCTTTCCGCCCACGAAGAGCGGGAAGCGGGTCGTCTTTTTCGACCTCGAAGACGAGACCGGGCTGCTCAACGTCACCTGTTTCGACGACGTGTACCAACGCGACGGACACGCGATCGTCTGCTCGGGCTACGTGACGCTCATTGGGGAGGCGCAGGACCGGGACGGCCACACCGCGTTCCTCGCGCATCGAGTGTTCCCCTACCGCCCCACGCTCGCTGGACGCGTCTCCCAGGCGCTGCCGGTCGTCACCGCGGACTTTCTGGTGGGTTGAAGGAAGCCGGTCAAAGTACGGAATCCTCTAATCTAGTAAATTTGCTAGGCATCAGATCGCGCCAAAGTCCTACACTGCGGACATAGGCCAAGAATAGGCCCCGCAAAAAGACCAGAAAAGGAGTTGGACCATGAAACGAGTCTTCGTCGCGTTCACGCTGCTGGGTGCAGCCCTTCAAGCGAACGCTTTCCTCATCACCGGGTTCGAATCGCCGACCTACACCGGCTCGGCTGCCGGAACGATGCTTAACGGTCAGGACGGTTGGTACAACCCCGTCGCCGGCAGCATCGAGCCAAACGTCTTCACCTACGCGGGGAACGCCCCCGGGTTTGCCGCGAATCCGAATGGCGGCGACCAGTTCGCCAGCGGAACGGCGGCCACCGTCAATGGAGTTGGCACCAACTCGCGCGGCCAGCACGACGTCGATTTCAGCGTCTCGGACCAGTGGACCCTCGCCTACGACTTTGCGGGCATCTACACGGGTCAACCGCCGTCCGCCCAGAACCTCGGGAGTTTCTCGACCCAAAACCCGGCGACGGCCGCTGTGCAGTACATCGCGCTCAACACCTGGGTGGACATCAATGACCCATCGGCCGGTTGGAACGCCCAGTACAACGTGTTCGATGCGGCCGGCACCGCGCTGAACAACCAAAGCGCGGGCGCAGCGTGGAACGGTTTGGCCGTCAACCACTGGTACCGCCAATCGACCAAGCTGAACTTCGTGACCAACCTGATCACCGAGGTTTCGATCACGGACCTGACCACCAACACGACGACGACCGTCAACCCGAACGGTTGGTACCTCACGGGTGGAGCCAGTCCCACGCTTCCCCGGCCGACCGCGGTCCGAATCTTCTCGGGATTCGGCGCCGATGGCAACACGATGGGTTGGGACAACCTGAACGTCGTCCCCGAGCCTGCGACCATGCTGGTCCTTGGAGTCGGCGCGGCATTCCTCGCTCGCCGACGACGCAAGGCGTAGCTTCGGGACGAGGAAAGGAAAGGGGGACCGGGCTTTGGCCGGGTCCTCCTCTTTCGTGTTCGCTACATCTCGACGATCCAGATGTTGCGGTAGTGCACGGGAGCGCCGTGGTTCTGCAACAGAATCGGCCCCTTGGCTACGGGCGGGCCCTCGATGCCGGACGTGGTGGCGTTCCCCTGAAGCTCCACATCGCGATGGATCCGGATCCCGTTGTGCCACACCGAGATGCGGGGCTTCTCGGTAACCGCACCCGCCGCGTCGAACCGGGGTGCGCGGTAGAGGATATCGTAGGTGTTCCACCACCCCGGCGGGACGATCGCATCGGTGTCGGGATCCTTCTGACCATAGATCGCGCCGCACCCTCCGAACTTGTAGGTGGGGTTGTTGTAGGAGTCCAGCACCTGGATCTCGTAGCGCCCCTGATTGTAGACGCCGCTGTTGGCGCGGCCCTGGTCCTTGGCGTCCGGCATGAGCGGCAACTGGAATTCGATGTGAAGGCGGTAATCGCCAAAGGTGCGCACCGTTTGGATGTCGGGGGTGCCGGCCTTGACGACCAAGGCGCCATCCACCACGTCCCACTTGACGGGTTCGCCCGAGCCGCGGTGAACCCAGGCGGAGGTGTCCTTCCCGTCAAACAGCACGATGGCCCCCGGCGGCGGAGCACCTGGAGCGGAAGACAATTGCGCCAAAGCGCAGACGAAAGCGACGAGCATTAGATCAACCCCCTGTTGCGGAAGAAAGCGACCGACGTCCTCACCGATGCGATGGCGTCGCCCGGCGGATGGTCCATTTCGACGATACCGAACTCCACGCCCGATTCGTTGCAAGCGTCCAGCACGGAATCCCAATCGACGGTGCCTTCGCCCGGCGGCACGTCGATCGGGTCGGTTCCGGCCGCAAAATCCTTGAGGTGGACGAGCGGGACGCGCCCCGCGAGCGACCGGACCCAGTCGGCTGGATCTTGGCCCGCGTGCTGGATCCATCCCAAGTCGAGTTCGGCTTTCACGACGGCGGGATCGGCGGTCGCAAAGAGCCGTTCGAGCCCCGTTTCTCCGTTCGCCGGCGCCAGTTCAAAAGCATGGTTGTGGTACGCGAAAGCCAAACCCTGGGCGTGGAGACGATGGCCGATGGCGGTCAGGGATCGCCCCAGGGCATCCCACCCGTTCTGATACGCCTCCTCGCCGATCCAAGGCAGAACGAGCGTGGACACGCCGAGGACCTGGGCCTCCTGGACGACGGAGTCCAAGCGGTCCACCAAGTCTGGCAGCGACACGTGGGAGCCGCAGGTGGTCAGACCGTGCGCGTCGAGGCGCCCCCGAAACTCGGAAGCAGGGAAGCCATAGGTGCCGGCGAGTTCGACGTGGGCGACTCCCATGCCGGCGATCGACGCAAGGGTCCCGTCGAGGTCGTTCGCCAGGGCTTCCCGCAAGGTGTAGAGTTGAAGCCCGAGCCGCATCATTCGGGTGCCCCGGCCGCCCCGTTCAACGGGGCGCTCCACTCGTTCGTCATCAGGCGATCGATCCAGAGATCGGGGTTGTTGGCGGACTCTTCCCGAAAGCCCGGGCTCGCGATGGCGATGGCCCGTTCGCGTGTCGCGTCCCCCACGTAGACGAGCCTTCCGTCCGCAATCACGCGCACCGTGGCGGTGGAGACGGTCGCTCGGCTCAGCGCCGAAAGACCGATGTGCGCGGCCAGGGTACGGAACGGTTCGTCCGTGGTCGCGGCGACCGTGAGGGTCAGCACCTGGGTCCGCGGGTCCTGCCACGCGTCGAGCAGTTGGGAGCCCCGCTCGAGTTGTCCGCGGAGCGACTCGAGCAGCGTGGAATCGACCCATGGCCCAGGGGTGCTTGGAATGGGATGGACATCGGCGGGAGCCTTCTCCGGGACGATGGCGGGGGCGGGTTCGGGCTCCTGCGTCGACACGTCGATGCGGGTATCCATCACCGGCGGCGCGGGCCGAGTCCTTGCACCGAAGAAGTAGGAAGCCGCGCCGACGGTCAGGATGAGCAAGATGGTCGCGAGCGCGTACACGCCGGTGCGCGGCGACGACATCGGCAGTCCGATCTGTTGGGCAGTGTGCGCAGCCTCGCGCTCGGCCAGCCGCGTCCGAACCGATTCCAACTTGCTGCGGACGGATTCGGAGTCCTTCACGATGTCGAGGGCGAGTTCGTACCACTCCGCGGCTTGCTCGAGGTCTCCGCGCTCGGCACAGATGTCCCCCAAGAGGCCGTTGGCGGTTGCGTTGTTCGGAAAGCGGCGGAGGATCCCAAGGCACACGTCTTCGGCGGCCTTGTAGTCGCCGCGCATCCGCAAGAGATTCGCCCGCGCAAGATCGGGATAGATGGCGACGTCGCTGCCGTCGGAGCGGGATTCCGAATCCAGAGCCGCTCCGCACTCGGGACAGTACGGGGCGTCGACGGCGATCGTCGCGAAGCATTTGTCGCACAGTCGCGTCGGGCTATCGTCCGGTGCTGCCAAAGCCGCCCTCCCCCCGTTCGGTCTCGTCCAGGAACTCCACGGCTGCGACCTCGGCCCGAATCACCGGGCACACGACCATCTGCGCGATCCGTTCTCCCGCCTCGAACACCACCCTTTCGGAACCCAGATTCACAAGCAGCACGCCGATCTCTCCCCGATAATCGCTATCGATCGTTCCGGGGGTGTTCACCATGCTGATGCCGTGCCGCAGGGCAAGGCCCGACCGCGGCCGTATCTGGGCTTCGTAACCTTCGGGGAGGCGCATGCGCAGGCCCGTGGGCACGAGCGCTCTTTGAAGGGGTTCCAACGTGACCGATGTGCGGGCCCGCAAATCCATGCCCGCGGCGCCGGGCGTGGCGTAGGAGGGAAGGGATGCGCCGGGTTCCACGGTGAACTCGATGCGGACCACGTCTCGGGTCAACGTTTCTTCCACCATAACACTCCTACGTCGGCCCACTCCTTCGACTTCGCTTCCAAGGCCTCGCGCTCGGCTTTCGGCATCGGTTTGAACGCCCGGGCAAGAGCGAGGTTGGGCTCGACTTCGCTCTCGCGGCGAAGCCCGATCGTGAGGGTCGAAACAGGCAGGGTCCACGCGTAGCGAAGGTAGGCCTCCGCTTCGAACTTCCCTCCCGAGGCGCGTTCGATCCCCTTGAGCGCTTTCATGCCCGTCACTCCGATCCCGAGAGCGTTCGCCCTCGGCAACACCTCCGTCGCGAAGTCCGAGACGTGGTGATCCAGGGGGCTGACCGGGACCAGGATCGACTCGAACTCGCCCGTCTCGATGGCACGCAAGATGACCTCGGGACGGGTATGGCCCGTGATGCCCACGTGGGCGACCAGACCGTCGCGCTGGGCGCGGCGGAGGCCTTCCAAGGCCCCGCCTTTCGCGAGCACCTGGTCGAGTGTCGCGTCGTCGTTCACCGCGTGGATCTGGATGAGGTCGATCCGGTCGATGCCCAGGCGTCCCTTCGACGCGGCGACTTCGCGGAGCGCACCGTCGGCGGAGCGTTCCAGGGTTTTGGTCGCGACGAAGACGGATGGGCGCCGCGTCTTGAGCACTTCGCCCAGCGCGGACTCCGACCTCGTTCCCTGGTAGCTGGGCGCGGTGTCGAGATAGTTGACGCCTCCGTCGATCAGGCGGTGGATCGCGCGAACGGCCTCTGGAGTCGCCGGGATCTCCGCCGAACCCAGGGCGTAGATCGACGCGTTCCAGCCCGTCTTGCCGAACGGACGCTTGGGCATGGGCGCCTGAGCCTTGGGTTCGGCGTAGGCGAGCGCGGATCCACCCACGGCGGCGGCGCTCGCGGCACGCAGGAACTGCCTGCGGGAGAGGCTCATGCCCTATGCTATCACAGCAGCCGTCGTTCGCCGAGGTGGGATACTGGGATATGCGGATTTTGCCCTTGGGTGAGCGAGCGTGCCTGCTCTCGGACCTGGGCGCAAGGGCGCACGAGGTGGCGCGGGCGATCGAAGCGCTTGCGCCCGAGGGCATGGAAGAGGTGGTGGCCAGCTTCGACTCGGTCGGGGTCTATTTCGACCCGGACGTGTTTCGGCTCGAGTCGCTGGACCAGCCGCTCTCCCTCTCAAGGGAAGCGAGTCGCGATGCCACGGAGCACGTGATTCCCGTCTGCTACGCTCTGGGCGAGGATCTCGAGGAGGTCGCGGAGCGGCTGCGGACGTCGCCCGCGGAGGTGGCCCGCCTTCACGCGGAGGGCCGCTACGAGTGCCTTGCGATCGGTTTCTGTCCCGGCTTTCCCTACTTGGGCCCTCTTCCCGCGCCCCTTGCCGGGCTGCCGCGCCGGCCCGAGCCCAGGCCCCGCGTCGACGCCGGAGCGGTAGGGATGACCGGGAACGTGACGGGCATCTACACGTTGGACCGACCGGGCGGCTGGTGGCTGATCGGCCGCACCCCCCTGCAACTCGTCGATGTGGCCTCCGACTACTTCCCGATCGCCGTCGGCGATTTCGTCCGATTCCAGGCGATCGACGAAGGGGCGTTCGAGCGGCTCCGAGGCAGCCGGCTGTGAAGCGGGTCGATCTCAACGTGGACATTGCCGAGGGCTTTCCTTTCGACGCCCCGTTGCTGGAGTTCGCGACCTCCGCAAACATCTGTTGCGGCGTCCACGCGGGGTCGCCCGAATTGACGGCGGAGACCGTTGCGCGGTGTCGGGAACGGGGAATTCGGATCGGCGCGCACCCAGGGTATCCGGACCGGGAGTCGATGGGGCGCCGAGAGCCTGCGACCGACGAGCGCGAGGCGTTCCTCGACTCCGCTTGGGACCAAATCAGGAACTTTGCAGGGTTCCAGCCTGCGTATGTGAAACCGCATGGCGCGCTCTACAACTGGCTCTCGCGATTGGACGCCTCCGAGGCGGCTGGAGCGAAGCGGCGCCTCCGGTTGCAGGGAACCGCGGTGATGGCGCTCGCCGAAACGAAGTGGGCCGAGTGCCTGGGTTCCTTTGCGATCCGTGAGGGGTTTGTCGACCGGCTGGTTTTGGAGAACGGACGGCTCGCCCCCCGATCCGAGCCCGGCGCGGTCTTGCACGATCCGGCCGAGGTGGCCGCCCAAGCCCTTCGCCTCGCGCCGCGCGTGGACACCCTGTGCCTGCACGGCGATACGGAGGGATGCCTCGAGTTGGCGGAAACCGTGGTCCGCGCCCTTCGAGATTCGGGTTGGGAGTTGGGCTGGTGAGGCTGCGCGCCCTGGAGGTGTACGGGCTGGTCACGCTGCAGGGCCCCCCTCAATCGGGACGACGGAAGTTCGGCATCGCGCCGGGCGGGGCGTTCGATCGGGAGTCCGCAGCCTTGGCCAACGTGCTGATGGGCAACGGCGAGGACGCGGTGGTGATCGAACTCGGCTTGGGAACGCTGGTGATGGACGCGCCGGACGGGGGTGCCCTGGCCGTCGTCGGCGCCGAGTGCCGTGTGGAAGTGGATGGAAAGGAGCGCGCCGCCCAGAGCGCGATGCACCTTCGGGCGGGCGCGTATGTGGAGGTCGGGATTCGGGCGATCGGCGCGCGCGTCTACGTGGCTGTGCCGGGAGGGTTCCTGTCGGCTGGCTTGGGGGCCGGCGAGCGCATCTCCACACGGAGCATCCTGGCGTCCGCCGAGGAGCGGACCCCCGTCGAGTGTCGACTCGCCGAAGGGCCGGGTTCGCTCGACACGAGGGTGATCCGCGTGCTGCCCGGTCCGCGCCTCGACCGGGTTCCCAACCTTCGCCTGGAAGGCGAGTGGCGCGTCCGGCCGCAGAGCGATCGCGTGGGCGTGCGTCTCGACGGCGAGTCGCAGCCGCACGGCACCGAACTCCCGAGCGAGCCCATGTGCGTGGGGGCCGTGCAGGCGACCCCCAAGGGCGGTCTGCTGGTGCTCGGGCCGGACGGTCCGACGATCGGCGGCTATCCCCACGTGGCCACCGTCATCGATGCGGACCTCGACAAGGTTGCCCAACTCCGGCCCCGCGACCAGGTGCGACTGAAGCGAGTGACTTTGGAAGAGGCGCAACAGGCGCGCCGCGCGGCGCGATCGAAACGGGACCAGATCCTCGCCCAGCTCGCGCTCAGGGCGGGGGAATAGGTCGCACCCAGCAAATTCACGGGTCTTTGATGGAAGAAACTTGCTTCTCGAAGGACTCGCTGTTATAGTGGGTACCGGAGGTTCCCAGTGCCTATGCGGGGCACACTTGGGGAAGCTGTTTATGAGAAAGACGAGCTTACTTGCACTATTTGTCGTTGCGGTCCCGTTCGCGGGGGCGCAATCGATCACGACACTCTATGCTGCGAACAACCAAGGCAATCTTGGTGGCGCAGCCTATTTCGATGTCACCGTTGGATCAACGGCCCTGACCGTCACCGGCTTTGACACGAATACGATCCAAACGGTGGCGTTCGACTTCAGCGTCTACACGCGCAACGGCGCGGGCATCGGGAACGAGACCGCGGGCGACTGGACATTGGTTGCCACCGGAAGCGGCGTTGGCTTGGGGACCAACAACCCGTCGGCCGTCACACTGAACAACACGTTCACGCTCAGCGCGAACACGCTGACGGGGATGGCGCTGGTGATGGGCCCCCAAGCTCAGCACACCTATACGAATGGAACGGGTGCCAACCAGGACTATTCGAACGCGGACCTCGCCCTCCACTTGGGGAGCACGTCCAACGTCCCCTTCACGGCGCCGACGTTCAATCCGCGTGTGTGGAACGGCACCATCTACTACACTCCGGTTCCGGAGCCGGCCACCATGGCCATTCTCGGACTCGGCGTGCTGCCCCTGCTTCGACGAAAGCGCAAATAAGTCGCCGACTTGTTGCAACTCGAACGCCTCGGTCCGTCGGGCCGGGGCGTTCTTGGTTTGGTTACGACAAAAACCAGGCATTTCAATGCCAATTCTGCAGGAGCCTCTTGCCCGGACCCTCCGACAATTCGAGTGTGGGAGTTGAGCAGGGAAGACACGGACGCGAAGTGTTCATGGCGCGCCAGCCGATCTACGACGGCAACACGGAAGTTGAGGCTTACGAGCTGCTGTTTCGGCGAGGCGACCAGGGATTCGCCGGCGACGTGAACCTCGCCGACTCCGCCTCCGCACTCACGACGGCGGTCGTCGAACTGGGGTTGGAGCAACTGGTCGGCGCGCGGCGCGCTTTTGTGAACATCCCGTACGAGCTTCTTGTCAGCGACTGCCTCCAGGTGCTCCCTCCGGACCGGGTGGTGATCGAGCTGCTCGAGACGATCGAGCCCACATTGGACGTCATCGAAGCGGTCAAGAAGCTGAAAGGCCAAGGCTACACCATCGCCCTCGACGACTACGTGTTCGAAGGCGATCTCGACGCGCTGATCGACCTGGCCGACATCATCAAGGTCGACGTCATGGGTGTGGATCCACAAGCGGTCAAATCCAAGATCTTCAAGTTCCGAAAGCGGGGCATCCGACTCCTGGCCGAGAAGGTGGAGACCCACGAGATGTTCCGGCTTTGCCGCTCGATCGGATTCGAACTGTTCCAAGGCTACTTCTTCGCCAAGCCCGAGCTGATGCGCGGCAAGGGCGCCCCCGGCGGAATCGCGGTCGTCCAGTTGCTCACCAAGCTCCAAGACCCCATGGTCCGACTCTCCGAGCTCGAGGGGCTGATCAACAACGACGTCTCTCTGAACTACCGGTTGCTCAAACTCGTGCGGAGCGCATACGTCGGCGTGGGCGGCGCGGTGGACAGCGTCGGCCAGGCCCTCGCGTTTCTCGGCACGCGCCGAACCTTGGCACTGGTCAGCCTGCTCGCGATGTCGGGAATGAACGACAAGCCCGACGAGCTGCTGATCACCGCGATGATCCGGGCCCGTCTCTGCGAACTTGCCGCCGCCGCGGCTGGACTTGGCCCGCCGGAGAAGTTCTTCACCGTTGGGTTGATGTCGGTCATCGATGCTCTGCTGGACATGACCATGGAGACGCTCCTGCCCGACCTGCCGCTCTCCGACGAGATCAACGCCGCGCTGCTCGGGACCGACACCGAGTCGCCCTTGTCGGAACTGCTTCGGTGCGTCTACGCCCTCGAGCGTGGCGACTGGGACAAGGTCTCGTTTCTTCAGGTTGCGCCGGGGGCCCTGGCTGACGCCTACGTGTCCGCCGTACGGTGGGCCGCCGAAACCAATCAAGCCCTGGCCGCCTAGCAAGGGCGCCCTCAACCAACCAGCTTGTATCCGACGCCCCGCACCGTCAGGAGCAAGCGCGGCGTCTTCGGGTCCGGCTCAATGTGTGTCCGCAGCCATCGAACGTGGACATCGACGGTGCGTTCGGTCACGAAAGCGTCCCGGCCCCAAACGCGGTCCAGCAAGGCTTCGCGCGAAAACACCTGGCCGGGATGCTGCGCCAGGAAGTGCAGCAACGCGAACTCCTTCGGGCTGAGGGCGATGGCCGAGCCGCCGCGGGTCACTTCGTGCTTCCTGGGATCGATGACGAGGTCGGCGACCTCGACCGGGTCGTCCGCGGCTTCGGCACGGCCCGTCCTGCGGAGCACGGCCTTGACTCGCGCCGCCAACTCTCCAAGGTTGATCGGCTTGACCACGTAGTCGTCGGCGCCCAGTTCGAGCCCCCGCACCCGGTCCTCCTCGGCGCCCCGCGCCGACGCGACGATGATCGGCGTCGTGCTGAATCGTCGGACCGCCCTGCAGAAGTCGAATCCCGATCGATTGGGGAGCATGACGTCGAGGATGACGAGGTCGGGATTGACGCGTTTGAACAGCCGCATCGCCTCTTCGGCGGACTCGGCCGAGAAGGTCGAGTAGCCCTCCCGCCTCATTCGGCGCTCGATCGTTTCGAGCAAGGTGGTCTCGTCGTCCACGATCAAGATCGTCATGGCGTTCCCACCCCCGATTATGGCTGGAGCGATCCTCCTTCGCCGCGCCGCGCCGGGGAAGGTCCGTCAAACTTAACCGAGCCTTAACCGCCTAAGTCGCGATGATCTCGACGTTGGCGCGGGGCACGACCACCTCGTCGCCACCATCGAGTCGGGCCTTGAGCACCCGCACTTCGGTGCCCGAATCCACCACCATCAGGGCGGGTGGGAGTTCGGTGACCTTGCCCAGTTGCCCGAAGTAAGGTTCGCGGATCACGCGGATCGGGGTGCCGATCGCCAACTCGAGGGCCTCGTCGTGGGGAGGCGCCGCGCCTGTTTTATCGGCCAGGGGGACGATCAGTTCCGGACGGATGACTCCTGCTCGAATCTGAGTCGCACCGTTGATCGACGCGACCTGGCCGTTCAACGACTTGAGCAGGTCGAACGTGCGCTGCGCCATGTTGAGGAAGCCAAACCCCTCGGTCACGACCAGAGTCAATCCGATGGCCTCTTGGCCGGTGATCGCGACGCCGATGTCGTACCCGAGGAACTGGATCAGATCGCTGTCGCGCAGACCGCCGGCGACGATCCCGATGACGCCCACCTCCGCCGCCTTCGAGATGGCGTCGAACGTCATGCCGGCGCCTCCGATCAGGATCTTGCCCTGGTCGTCATGGCTGATGTCGTCTGCATGGAGGATCTGGTCGGGGCCGGCCACGGCATGCCGGATCTCGCCGGTCCGCTCGCCCCCCACGCCGAAGATCCCTTGGACCATCGAGCAGCGGGTCTCGATGATCGCGCCCTCTTCGGGCATGACCTCGGCGACCACGCCATCGATGTAGGCCTGGACTTCGACGGGAATCGACGGCTCGCGAACCAGCACGTTGCCCGTCACCTCGGAGATGGCCTCGACGGTCCCCTCGTAATCCGAGGCGATCGGCTTGGGTTTGAAGAAGAGGAACCCCTTGGTCTCGGCAACCACCTGTCCTTTGGCGACGGGGTCGCCGGGCTTCAGTTGGAAGTAGGGGATCGCATCCTTGGGTTCGACGCCGAGCTTTTCGGCCAGCTTGATGGTCTGCAGGGGACCGGGGAGCATGGCCCGGGCAACGGGATCGCTGGGTTTCACCTCGTCGCCCGCCTTCACCAGCACCTCTCCCTTGATCGGGAGACGGCGGACGCGACGAACGACGATGTCCGGGCTGACGGTGAGACCTGGCGTGTATGCGTTTGCCAAAGCGGGGGAAACCTCCTGAAGAGGTGGTAGTTTACTCGCTCGTTTGAGGCGAGCCGTGGGGAAGGGCCGCGAGGTCCATCTCCGAGCTGTGCCCTGGGAAGAGCTTCGCCTCGGGGTCGAGATACGTTTTGGCGTAACAGACCGCCGTGGCCGCCTCGCCGACACCCGTGGCGATCAGTTTGAGCTTTCCTTCGAACGCACAGACGTCGCCCACGGCGAACACCCCTGGCAGAGACGTCTCAAAGCGCCGGTCGACAACAATCTGCTGCTTCACGATTTCGAAGCCCCAGTCCTTGATGGGCCCCAGACTCGATTTGAATCCTACATTGACCACGAGCGCGGTCGTGGGAAGGTGTTCGGTCTCCTTCGTCTGCGTGTTCCGTATCGTGACGCCTTCGAGGTGGTCGTCTCCGTGCAGCTCCTCGACGACGTAGAAAAGCCGCTTCGCGACGCGGCTGGCCAGGACGCGCTGCACGGAGTCCTCGTGCGCCCGGAACTGGTCCCGGCGGTGGACGAGCGTGACGGCCCCGGCGATCGGCTCCAGGTTGAGGCACCAATCGAACGCGCTGTCGCCGCCGCCCACGATCACCACGTGCCTGCCCGCCAGGGCGGCCTTGTTTCGCACCCCGTACATGACGCCTTTGCCGACGAGCTCCTCTTCGCGGGGAACTCCGATCTTGGTGGGGGTGAACGCCCCGGCGCCCGCCGCGACGATCAAGGTCCTCGAGGGAAGACGCAACCCGTCTCGCGTCACGACGGTGTAACCCTCGCTATCCTTGACGAGCGTCTCCGCCGTCTGCTCCAGCACGAGTTCGGGTTGGAACTGCGTGCCCTGGGACGCGAGTTCGCGGGCGAGGTCCTTGGCGAGGACCTCCCGGTAGCCGGGCATGTCGTAGACCAGCTTCTCCGGGTAGAGGGCGGTCAGTTGCCCTCCCAACTCGGGAGGCTGTCGACGATGCGGGCCGACATTCCGCGCATCCCGGCGTAGAACGCGGCGAAGAGCCCGACAGGTCCCCCGCCGATGATTGTGATATCCACTCGTTCCATCGAGCCCCATTATGAGGGCTGATCAGCCCTCGCGCTTCCAGATCGGCACATCAGCCTTGATGCGGTCGATCAGAAACTGACAGCAGGCGAAGGCTTCGGCACGATGCGCGCAGGCCGCGACGGTGACGACCGCGATCTCGCCTGGGAGGAGCGTGCCTGTACGGTGCGCCAGCGCCACGCGCCCGTTCCACCGCCGCATCGCCTCCTCGCCGAGAATCCGCATCTGGGCGAGCGCCATCTCCTTGTAGGCCTCGTATTCGAGCTGAACGGTCGGGGCGCCTTCGGTGACCGAACGCACCTCGCCGCAAAAGACGACCACCCCGCCCAGCGAGGGGTCCTCGACGCTTCGCCGCAGCGCCTCGGGATCGAGCGGGCTCTCCGTCAACAAGATGTGGGGTTCCACCAGGCGGTTGTACCCGCCGCACACGGCGCTGCCATGGGTGCCAAACTCTTGGCGTGGTGGAGCTTGAGACAGCCGAGGCGTTGGTGGCGTCGCTTTCGCGATCGCCGCTGCGGGGCAGGGCATTGCGGCAGGAGGCGATGGGGAGACTCGACGCCTTGGAAGGGTACGACTGGAGCGGGATCTACCGTCTCGAAGGCGACGCATTGGTGCTGGATGCCTACGTGGGCGCGCCGACGGACCACGGCCGAATTCCCGTGGGACGGGGTGTCTGCGGCACAGCGGTGTCCGAGGATCGTAACCAGGTGGTCACCGATGTGCGCGAGCTCGCGAACTACCTCGCGTGCAGCGTCTCGACCCGTTCCGAAATCGTCGTGCTGATTCGGGACGGGGCCAAGATCCTCGGCCAGATCGACATCGACGGAGCACCGGGTCGGGTGGTTCGATGGGCTTGACGAGAGGATGCTGTGGGCGTTGGCGGCTTCTCGCGGACCGCTGGGACACTAACAGGGTGCTGAAGAAGCGCCGGTTTTCGGCTGTCTGGATCGGCGCGGGGTCTTTGGCCGCCCGGTATCGCCCGCCATGGGGCGCAGGCGGCGGGTTTTTCGTCGTTTTGGGAGTGTCTTTGGCCTTTCAGGGGCCTCCAAACGGCCTCCTCAGGTCGTTTGGAGCGTGATGTTCGCCATCCGGACGAGATTGTACGCTGCCGCTCCGAGCAGGAAGATCCATGCCACCTTGCGCGTGCCCCGGTACCTGAGCTTGTAGAAACCTCCGACAGTTTTCTCCCAGCCGAAGATCTCCTCCACGCGCTTGCGGATCTTCTGGCTCGTCTTGTAGCCCTCGTGCCTCGTCGTTCGGCCGTCGATGCGGCTGTGCTTGTCCTTGCGCGCCACGTGGGGCTTGATGTCCCGCGAGCGGCAGCCCTCGACGAACTTCGTCTGGTCGTAGAGCTTGTCCGCGCCTACCGTCGAGCCGCAGCCCACGTTGTCCTCGAGCATCCTGAGCGCCGCATCGACTTCATAGTTGCCCTCGACCGTCGTAACCGCAGTGTCCACCACCAGTCCGTTGCGGTTCTCCATCAGAACGTGGCCCGCGTGGCTGAGCTTGGCTTCCTTGCCCCAGCCTTTGCGGGCCATCCGCGCATCGGGGTCGGTCGTGCTCTGGTGCGTCTGGTTCGTGCGGCTCTCCCCCTTGAAGTCCACTTCGGGATTCGAGCCCGTGCCGCCTTCGGGCGGATCGGGGGGATCCTTCTTGGGCTTGAAGCTCTTGTGGGAGGCCCACGCCTCCAACAGGGTGCCGTCCACCGTGAAGTGGTCCTCGCTCATCAGCCGGCGCATCCGCGCGTGGGACTTCACCCCCTCGAAGAACAGCCGCGCAACTTCGCCTTCGAGCAACCGTTCCCGGTTCTTGGAGAACGTCGAGGCGTCCCAGACCGCTTCGTCAGCGTCCAGACCCACGAACCAGCGGAAGAGCATGTTGTAGCGGATGTGCTCCATCAGGCGCCGCTCGCTGGGAATGGAGTACAGCACCATCAGCACCAGGGCGCGGAGCTGCTTCTCCGGTGCGATCGAAGGGCGTCCGATCGAGGAGTACATCGCCCGGAACTCGGATTCGCAGTCGGCCAGAACCGCGTCCGTGACACGCTTGACCTCGCGAAGCTTGTGGTCCGCAGCCACGAACATCTCCAGGTTGATCGTCGCGACAAGCGACGGTTGAAGCTGGTCTTCGCCCTTCATACTTGTAAAGACGAACCAGCCCTGTCAGACGAATTTAATGGATAGCAAAGAATGGTGCCTTTTTCAGCACCCTGCTAGGGGGCGACAGCTTGCCGAACGGCCTGCCATGCGGTGCGTTCCGGTGCCTTGGCCTCCTCCAAAAGCCGTTCGTCGAACGGCCAGGGCCCCTCGACGGGAGGACCCGATTCGGCGACCATGCCCACGCCCCGCCCGACCAGGCCTGGGGCGAACACCGCGACCTGGGTGTCCCCGGCGCGCAACTTGGCCAGGATCGGCTCGAGAAGCTCGGCATCGAGTCGCGCGAGGAGCCACTCCGCCTCCTCCCACCGCTCCTCCCGCCGCAGGGCTTCGAACGCATCGATCACGATCACGATCGGCGAGCGTTCCAGCGCGCTTTCCGCGAGCAGAAGCATCGGAATGGCGATGCCTTTCCCGGAGATCGTGCGGTCGCCATGCGTGCACCGGGCCAGCCGCGCCAATCCTTCCAGCCGCAGCGACCGGCTCTCCAAATGAAGGCGCTCGCCACGCTCCAGCCAGAGGTTGGGTACGGGCTCTCGAAAGCCCTGGCCCCACGGCCAGAGCACGTTGAGGGGGAGCAACCCTTCGTCCACGCGCCGCAGGTTGAACTCTTCCTCGGCGAGCAGGTTGACCGAGTCGTCGACAAAGCGCCTCAAGAGGGGCTCTCCATCGCCGACCGGCAGGGAGTCATGCCACTCCTTCCCCGCGCAAGATTCCGGCGAACGCGTTTCCATCTCGATCGAGCCGTTCTCCCAAACGAGGCCGTGGCGAAGCCCATCGCCTTGGACCCAGCGCAGCTTGGAGGTCTCCAAACGCGCGGCCAGTTGGTGAATGCGATCGAGGGCCGCGCTTCCCGGTCCGGCGTCCGGAACGGCGAGCACCCCGTCCTTCAACGCCATTACATCGACTTGGAACTGAACCGACCGTTCGGGCGGGTCCACCCCGAAGGCCGCGACGGCCAGGGGGCCGGGCCGCAGCGCCACCGTGGAGGGGTCCATGCCAAACCACGCGGCCTCCGGCGTCTCGCTTGGAATGGGCTCGGCCAAAGCGAAGACCTCGCTGCGGGCGCCCAACTCCCCGAGGGCGGGCCCGGGATTTCGCAGCAAACTCTCCCCGCCCGGACTTCCACAGAGCCCAGGAACCACCAGCACGATGCGCCGCATCACTCGAGATCCGCGTCGGGATCGAGGAGCAGCGGCTGCCCGCTCGCCACCGCCGCAAACTGGCCGACGTCGGGAGGCGTGTCGAAAGCGTCTTTGCGAAGATCCGCAGGCACGGGGATCGGGTACTCGCCGTTGAAGCACGCGAGGCAGAACTGATCCTTCCCGCGTCCGACCGCCTCGACGGCGCCGTCGATGGAGAGGTAGCCCAAGGAGCTGGCTCCGACATGCGCCCGGATCTCGTCGATGGTCATCCGGGCGGCGGCAAGTTCACCGCGCGAGCACATGTCGATGCCATAGAAGCACGGCCACTTGATCGGAGGGGCCGTGATGCGCACGTGCACCTCTTTGGCGCCCGATTCGAACAGCAGGCGAACGATCTGGCGCGTCGTCGTCGCGCGCACGATCGAGTCGTCCACGAGGACGAGGCGCATGCCTCGGATGTGCTCGACGAGCGGCGTGAGCTTGAGGCGGACTCCCAATTCGCGCAACCGCTGGTCGGGGTGGATGAACGTGCGGTGGATGTACCGGCTCTTCATCATCCCTTCGCGGTAGGGAATGCCCGTTTCGCGGCTGTAGCCCAGCGCCGCGGGAATGCCGGAGTCCGGCACGGGAATCACGACGTCGGCCTCCACGGGGTGCTCTCGCGCGAGGTGCTCGCCCATCCGCTCACGCGCGCTGTAGAGCAGCGTGTCGTACATGATCGAGTCGGGTCGGGCGAAGTAGATGAACTCGAAGAGGCACATCGCGTGGCGGCGCGGCGGATGGCCTTGCGCGAAGCGCATGCCCTCCGCGTCGATCACGACCATCTCCCCGGGGTCCAACTCCCGTTCGACCGCTCCATCGACGGGTCCGAACGCGCAGCTTTCACTTGCGATCATGTAGCCGGGGCCGACGCTGCCGGCCACCAGGGGCCGGATGCCGGAGGGGTCGCGGAATCCGATGATCCAGTGCGGGGTCAGGACGGCCACGCTGTACGCGCCCTCGATGCGCTTCATCGCTTCGCGCACCGCCACCTCGGGACCCTCCTCGAGGTGGCGTACGAGGAGCCGCGCGATGATCTCGCTGTCGCTCGTCGAGTCGAAGTGCTCGCCCTCGGCCTCCATCTCCTGGCGAAGTCGGCCCGTGTTGATCAGGTTGCCGTTGTGCGCCACCGCGATGTCGCCCACCAGGCTTTGGCAGTAGATGGGTTGGGCGTTGCGGAGAACCGACGCGCCGGTGGTCGAGTACCGGTTGTGGCCCACCGCCATGTGGCCGGGCATCGAGTCGAGGATCTCCTCTTTGAAGACCTGGCTCACCAGGCCCATGTCCTTGTGCATCCGAACCCTCTCGCCGTCGCTGACGGCGATGCCGGCGGACTCTTGGCCGCGATGTTGAAGCGCGAAGAGGCCGAAGAACGTGACGACGCCCGCCTGCCTGTCCGGCGTGTAGACGCCGAGGACTCCACACTCTTCTTTCGGGTGATCGTCGTGTCCGGGATGGTCGGTCACGGCTCGGAGTATACGGCATGGACCTTCGGGGCGGTTTGCGCCATGATGGGATTGATGCGGAGTTAGCGATGGGTCGACTGCCGACGGGGACCGTTACCCTTCTCATGACGGACGTGGAGCGCAGCACCCTCTTGTGGGAGGAGGCGCCCGAGGCGATGAACGACGCGATCGCCCGCCACGACGAAATCGTCCGCCAGGCGGTCGAACGCTACCAAGGCCACCTGTTGAAAGCCCGCGGCGAGGGGGACAGCCTTTTCGCGGTCTTTGCCTCGGCAGCCGAAGCCGTTGCGGCCGCCGCCGACCTGCAAGACGCGCTCGAGGTCGAATCCTGGCCCGAGGGCGCCCCGATCCGTGTCCGCGCGGCCCTGCACACGGGTGAGGCGTTTGCACGCGAAGGCGACTACTACGGCTCCACGGTCAACCGTTGCGCGCGCCTGCGAGCGTGCGCCCACGGGGGCCAAACCCTGCTCACGAACAGCACCCGAGTGCTGGTGGGCGAGCGACTCCCCACCGGAGCCACCCTTCTCGATCTCGACGTCCACCGGCTGAAAGACCTCCTTCGTCCCGAGCATGTCTTCGAGCTGCAGAGGGCGGGTCAGACGGATGCGTTTCCGCCGATCCGTTCTCTCGCGCCCTCACGGCACAACCTCCCGGTCCAACTCACGAGTTTCGTGGGCCGCGAGCGCGAGGTCGCCGAGGTCTGCGCACTTCTGGGACGAGCCCGTCTGGTGACGTTGCTCGGCCCTGGGGGAGCCGGCAAGACGCGTCTCAGCCTCCAAGTCGCGGCCGAGTCGATCGACCAGTTCGCCGACGGAGTGTGGCAGGTGGACCTCTCATCGGTCGCCGACGGGTCGCTGGTCGCCGACGCGTTCGCGTCCGCTTTCGGCGTCTCCAATCGCGTCGGCGCGGGCGCCCTCGAACGGGTGACGGAGCACCTCGAGCCGCTTCAGCTCCTGATCGTGCTGGACAACTGCGAACATCTGACCGCCTCCGTCGCGCCGATCGTCTCCGATATCCTCACCCGATGCGGCGGCGCGACGGTCCTCGCCACGAGCCGTCAGCGGTTGGGAGTGGCCGGCGAGTTCACCATCCGAGTCGGTCCCCTTCGCCTCCCCAAGCGCGACGAGGCGGAAGAGCCCGAATCCGCGCTCGCCTTCGAGAGCATCCGGCTGTTCTGCGACCGCGCCGAGGCGCACGATGCCGCCTTTCGGCTCGGCCTCGGCAACGTGGGGGCCGTCGCGGAGCTGTGCCGGCGGCTGGACGGGATTCCTTTGGCGATCGAGTTGATCGCCTCCAATGTCGGCGAGGTCAGCCCGAAGCAGATCCTCGACCGGTGGACCGACACGTTTCCCACCCTTGCCTCGGACGATTCGCAGGCGGCCGAGCGACACCAGACGCTGCGCAAATCGATCGACTGGAGCACAAATCGTCTGCCCGCCAACGAGCAGGAGCTTTTTGCCCGGCTGTCCGTCTTCTCGGGCGGATGGACGCTGGACGCCTCGGAAGCGGTGTGCGCGGACGACGGCCTGCCGCGCGACAGCATTCTGCCCCTTCTGCAGCGCCTGGTTCGGGTCTCCCTGGTCCACGTCGAGGAGACGTTGGACGGGGAGCATCGCTATCGGTTCTTGGAGACCGTCCGGCAGTACGCGGCCGAGCGGGGCGCCAGCGACAGCGAACCGCTGCAGGCGCGTCACTTCGCGTGGTGCCTCGGCCTGGCGCGCGAGGCGGATCCCAAGCTCGGGGGTCCGGAACAGGCGGTTTGGCTCGACCGTCTCGAGCCCGAGCGGGACAATTTCCGTCGCGCACTCGATTGGGCCGTCCGCGGGCGGCACTCCGAGGCGATCAGCCTCGCGCATGCGCTTCGGCGGCTCTGGCTGCGCAGGGGGCCGTTGCGCGAAGGCCTGCGATGGATGGAGGCCGCCCTCGAGGCATGCCCCGAGGCGCAGCGACCTCTGCGAGCGCACACTCTGAACGCCATGGGGGCGTTCTACGACCTGGACGGCAACCCCTCCGTCGGGCGCAAATGGTACGAGCAGAGCCTGGTCCTTTGGCGTGAGGAGGGAGACCTCGCCCAGATCGCCGCCCTGCTCACGAATCTGGCGATCGTCGCCAGCCGCGAGGCGAGATCCGAAGACGCCCACACGCTGTTCGCCGAAGGGATCGAGGCGTACCGCAGCTTGGGAGACGAGGGAGGGAGGGCGAGCGCCGAGATGAACCTCGGGATGTGCCTGGTGAACGAGGGACGCTTTGAGGAGGCCGTCGAGCAGTTCGACCGCTCCATCCCGGTCTTGCGCGCCCAGGGGATCCAGGCGAGGTTGGGGATCGCCTTGGGAGACCGGGCCGTTGCGAGGAAGCGGTTGGGACGCGAAGAGGAGTCCGTGGAGGATCTCGTCGAGGCTTTCGGCGTGTGGCGCGCCGTGGGCGATCGCCTCGCCTCCGCGCGAGGGCTGCTTCTCCTCGCCGAGATCGCACTCGCACGGGACCTCGATCGCCTTGCCGCGGAGATCCTTGGTGCGGAGACGACCATGATCGAACTTGCCGGAGTCGACGACAGCGCCACCGAAGGTTTGAAGCGGTTGGAGCTGACCGAGATGCTTCGGGAGCGACTCGGAGCGCAGTTCGACCAACACGTTCGCGCGGGGGCGTCACGCGACGGCCACGAGGCGTTCGCCTTCGGGCAGGCGGCGGTGGACCAGGTGCGCAAAGGTCGCGACCAGGCGATTCCCTCCGACGGTTGACATCTCGCCGAGAATGGGCTTTACTCTCGACGATGCCGAAACCCGTCTCCCCTCTTTTCCGTGCCGCCGTTCTCACGACTTGCGCCTGGCTGGCCTTGTTCGGTGCCCCGCTGACCGCCAGCGGTCGGATTCCACCTCAAGGCTTTGACCCGATCATCGCGATGGATCGCTACTACTGGCCTTCGCAAAACGCCAATATCGTGATCGACCTCAGCCCGGACAAGTGCCCGAACCTCGTCGCCGGCCGGACCTACACGGTCAACCTCATCCTCCCCGCCGGGTGGTTGAACGCCCCGAAACCCTTCGAGTTGAAGGGTGGCGAGAAGGTGACCAAGACGGTGCGGACCGGCACCGAAACGGGTTCGTACCTGGTGCGCGCGCTCGTGCTGGAAGGCAAAACGCAGAAGTGCGAGGGCCGCTTCACGACCCAAGTGGCTCCGATCGTCGTCGGCGGTTGAAAGAGGTGGGATTGACAACGGGCCTTTCAGGCACTATGCTTTGCGTACTGTGAAGCGAACCCGGTTTCGATGCGTGGCGGCCGTCGCACTCCTGGGAGTGGCGATGGCGATCACCGTGGGGTTCTCCTCCCCACGGCAGTCCAGGGCGAATCCGCAGACGCGCCCCTTGCCTGCGACGGGCTTCGATCCGATTATCGTGATGGGATCCCGCCTCACGGTCGAGGACCGCTCCGGCACGCCGGGCATCCTGACCGGCTTTGATCCGATCATCGGCATGAACCCGAAGGCGAACAAGGAGACGAGCATCACGGTCTCGCTCGACCCTGGTCAATCCCCAGAGATCGTCAGTGGCGAAACCTATCGGGTCGAGGTCGTTCTCACGGGCGACTGGAGCCCTGCGGGCTGCACCTTCACCGCGAAAGCCGGTTACGGCGCGAAGTACGCATTCTACGCGACGCCGAACGAAGAGCAGAACGCCACGGTGACCGCAACGACGTTCCGAAAAGTGGATGGCGAGTGGAAGAAGGTCGACGTGAGAACGACAGCGTTCCAAGTCAACGAAGCCTACTAAGCCCCAGGGCCCAACCTACACGCCGTAGCCGGGTTTCTTCAGCCAGGCTTTCGGGATCGGCTTCAGTCCGGAAACCACCGCAGAGAACTCGGGGCTCTTGAGGACGGACGTGGAGACGACGAGCTTGACCTTGCCGCTCGGGGTCTGGATCCGGACGACCTGCAGGTTCGGGAGCTGCAATCGGTTCTTCTTCGGCGCCCGAAACTTCCACGCGCCGGAGTGCCGGTGCCGAATGTGCTTCGCGTTGTTCGCCTTCTTGCCGCTTACCTGACAGACTCTCGCCATTTCCAAAAACCTCGTGCGCCGCTGGGCGCGATCTGAGAGGATACTCGAACGGCGCGGCGCGGCGCAACCAAAGGCCGGTTCGTCGTACTATGGAGTCGATGGACGTGCTGACCCGCGCCTCGATAGGGATTCGGCTTCCTGAGACCGTGGTCGAGCGGCTGGCCGAACTCCAGGCCGACCTGAAGCGCCGCGCCGGAGCCGAGAACGCGCGGTGGTTCGCGCCCACGGAGTTCGTGTTGACCTTGGCCACCCTCGGCGAGCTCTCCGTCGCCCAGATGGTGCGCGTCCAGGCAACGCTGCCCCCCGCCGTGGCCGGATTCGGGACCTTCCGCCTCGCTCTGGAGGGGGTCGGAGGGTCTCCCAACGCCACTCAGCCCCGCGTCGTTTGGGTTGGAGTCGGGGAAGGTGCCCCGCGCCTCGGGGAGCTCCATCGCGTGGTGGAGGCGGCGTTGGGACCGTTGATGTTGCCTCGCGAATCCCGCCCGCTGATGGCCCACGTCCCGATCGGGCGGCTTCGCAGCGATTCGGAGCAAGCGCGGAGCGCGCTGGGGCGCACGTTGCGGCACGCGACCACCGAACCTCTGGCGAGCTTCGACGTGGGCTCGGTATCGCTGCTCAAGAGCGAGGTTGGGCCCACAGGCCCCACCCTGGTCGAGATCGGCCAATGGCCCTTGGGAAGGCCGTAACTTACGCCCGTCCAGCGGGCGTGGCACCTTCCCTCGTGCCGGGGTCCTGGTGGAAGGCCGTAACGCACGCCCGTCCAGCGGGCGTGGCACCTTCCCTCGTGCCGGGGCCCTTGTGGGAGGCCGTAGCGCACGCCCGTCCAGCGGGCGTGGCACTTTCCCTCGTGCCGGGGTCCTTCTGGGAGGCCGTAGCGCACGCCCGTCCAGCGGGCGTGGCACCTTCCCTCGTGCCGGGGCCCTTGTGAAGGCCGCGGTACGGACCTACCTCCCGAGAGCCGTCTCGGCGATCTGGACGGCGTTCAAGGCGGCCCCTTTGAGCAGTTGGTCACCGCTGAGGAACAGACAGATCGCCGACGGGTGGCTCGGATCGCGCCGGATCCGCCCCACCAGCACCTCGTCTCTCTCCGATGCCTCGAGCGGCATGGGAAAGTGGTTCCCCTCCCGATCGTCCACCACCCGCACCCCCGGGCTCTCGCCCAACACCCGCCGCACGTCGTCCACCGACGGCGCCTCGCCTTCGAACTCGACCGTCACGGACTCGCTGTGCGCGCGGAGCACGGGCACGCGGATGCAGGTGACGTTGATCGCCAGCGTGGGATCGTCGAGTATCTTGCGGCTCTCGGCGATGACCTTGGCCTCCTCCTCGTTCATGCCATCCGCGTCGATCGGGGTGTTGTGGCTGAACAGGTTGAAGGCGTACGGGTGGGGCAACACCTTGGGCTGGGGAGCTTCCCCGTCCAGCACCGCGCGCGTCTGGTCGACCAGCTCCCTCATGGCCGCCGCTCCCGCCCCCGACGCGCTTTGATACGTGCTGACCACGAGCCTGCGCAAGCGTCCCAGCCGACGCAGGGGCGCTACCCCCATCAGAAGGATGATCGCGCTGCAGTTCGGAACCGCCACCAGTCGCGTTTCCGGCGTCAGAAGCTCCCCGTTGATCTCGGGAACCACCAGCGGGACCGACGGGTCCATTCGGAAAGCGCTCGAGTTGTCCACCACGAGCGCCCCGGCCGCCGTGGCGATCGGGGCATAGATCTTGGACCGAGCGGCGCCCGCGCTGAAGAAGGCGACGTCGACACCCTCGAAGGCCCGGTCGTGGATGGCTCGGACCTCCACGTCCTCCCCTCGGAAAGGAACGACCGCGCCGGCGGAGCGTTCGCTTGCATAGAGCAGCAGTTCGGACGTGGCGAAACCACGCTTCTCGAAGAGCTTGGGAAACTCCCTTCCCACCGCCCCCGTCGCTCCCAATACCGCAACACGTCGTCCAGCCATCGCACGCATTGATACCCGAGATCCATTCGACCGACGATGCCTCCTCACGCGTCTTGTAAACTGATTCCAGGCCGTCGGAGTCGGTTGGAGCAAATTGGAGAAGATCGCGCTAAGCCTGACCAAGCTTCGAGAGCAAGGCGACTTCCGTTTCACCCGAAGAAGT
This sequence comes from Fimbriimonadaceae bacterium, assembly GCA_023957775.1. Taxonomy (NCBI): domain Bacteria; kingdom Bacillati; phylum Armatimonadota; class Fimbriimonadia; order Fimbriimonadales; family Fimbriimonadaceae; species Fimbriimonadaceae bacterium. Next base: position 84,057 of record JAMLGR010000003.1, read on the forward strand.
GATTGCATCGCGGTCAACGCCTACGGACTGGCGGGGCGTTGCGAACTCTCCGCAAACGCCCAAATCGACATCCCACAGGGCGTCTTTCTCCTCGTCATCAACGTCGACGGGACCCTTCTTCTCCGGTGCCGATCCGAGGATCGCTGGACGATCGCGACGAAGGGCACCGTGGCGTTCCTCCCGGGGCCGCGCAACTTGATCGCCTCGTTCGGTCGCGGCGACCACGAGACCGACTTGATCTGGTGGAGCGAGTCCCTGACGCCTCAGATAGGGGCCTGGTTGAAGGCCGATCCCACGCTTCGAACTCCCAACCGGGTGGTCAACTGCCGGTCGATTTCACCGACGTTCGACGAGATCGTGGGGCGCATCGAACAAGCGTTGGAGGAGCGCTCCCACCGTCAGGAGATGCTGTTTCTCTCGGCGGTCTACGAGCTGGTTCCCTGCCTTGCGAACGGCACGCACGAGCTGCGCCTGGCGCCGTTGCCGAACCACCTCCCTGCCCAACTGCGGGACATCGCCAGGCAGGTTGCCGACAAGCCCCATTTTCCTTGGGCCATCCGCGACGCTGCGGCCCTCGCGGGCTACTCCCCCTTTCACTTCTCGAGGGTCTTCAAGCAGCTTGTGGGATACGGCTTCCACCAGTACGTGGATCGATGCCGCACCGAGCTTGCGGCCCGGAAGCTGTGCAGTTCCAAGGACACGATCGAGGAGGTCGCGCGCCAGTGCGGCTTCGGCACCTCGCATTCGCTTCGCGATTCCATTCGGGAGTACCTCGGCGTCACGCCCACCGAATTGCGCACGACCAACGACGCGGAGTAGTCGGACTTGCGTTCAGAGCGCAAAGCGGGCCGCCGCCGTCTCCATGTCCTTGTCCCCGCGGCCGCTCAGGTTGACGAGGATCCGCGTTCCGGGGGGGAACGCGTTGGGGCGCCGAAGGGGTGCCAGCGCGTGCGCGGACTCGAACGCGGGAATGATCCCCTCGCGGGAGGCCAACCATCGGAAGGCCTCGAGGGCCTCGTCGTCGGTGGCGGACTCGTACCCCACCCGCCCGGTGTCCTTCAGATAGGAGTGCTCCGCACCCACCCCGGGGTAATCCAACCCTGCCGACACCGAGTGCGTTCCGATCACCTGCCCGTCCTCGTCCTGCATGAGGTAGCTGTACGAGCCGTGGAGGACGCCCGGCGAGCCGGAGGACAACGGTGCGGCGTGCTCGCCGGTCTCCAGTCCTTGTCCGCCAGCCTCGACACCGATCAACTTCACCGAAGGATCGTCGAGAAAACCGTGGAAGAAACCGATCGCGTTCGAGCCCCCTCCCACGCAGGCGATGCCGACTTCGGGCAACGAGCCGAAGCGTTCGAGATACTGTCGGCGCGACTCCTTGCCGATCACCGATTGGAACTCGCGAACGAGGTAGGGATAGGGGTGGGGTCCCGCGGCGGTTCCAATGATGTAGTGCGTGTTCCCCACGTGGGTCACCCAGTCGCGCATCGCTTCGTTCAGCGCATCCTTCAGGGTGCGGGTTCCGCTGGATACGGGGATCACGCGCGCGCCCATCAGCTTCATGCGGAACACGTTGAGCTGTTGCCGCGCACAATCCTCCTCGCCCATGTACACCTCGCACTCCAGCCCGAAGAGCGCGCACATCGTGGCGGTGGCGACGCCGTGCTGCCCTGCACCCGTTTCCGCGATGATCCGCTTCTTCCCCATGCGCATGGCGAGCAGGCACTGGCCCAGGGCGTTGTTGATCTTGTGGGCTCCCGTGTGGCACAGGTCCTCCCGCTTGAGGCAGATGTCGTACCCCGTTTCCGACGACAGTCGCCGGCACTCGGTGATCGGCGTCGGACGCCCCACGTAATCGCGGGCAAGCCGGTCGAACTCGGCACGAAACTCCGGGTCGGCCCAAGCCCGTTCGAACTCCCCCTCCAGCTCTTCCAAGGCGGGGATCAGGGTCTCGGGGACGTACCGTCCTCCATAAGCTCCAAAGCGGCCGTGGGAGTCGGGGGCAGTGGACATCGGCTTCTATTGTGGCGCACGGGCGGTCTCAGCGAAGCGCCTCGGGATCGGTCGAGGCGACCATCAACGCTCCACCCGCCACCATGGCCGGCAAGAGCAACAGATTGACCAGCGGAACGAGACTCACGATCCCGCAAACCAGCGCAAATCCGGCCCATCCCCGGCAGCGGAACACACGGCCGAACTGGGCGCCAAACGCCAGCCCGCGCTTGAGGAATGCGCAGGAGGTGTAGTCGAGCAACCCCAACCAGCCAACCAGCAGCACGGCGACCGGAACGCACCACCAACCGAACAACAGCGCCAGCATGGCGATCGCGGCGGAGAAGCAGGCCCGCGAGACCGTGTCCCGCACGATCAGGCTGACCGGCAACTTCTTTCGAACGAGAGTCGAGCCCGCCCGCACCTCAATCTCGTCGCTCAGGCGGTCCCAGAGGAACGAACTCAGAACGCCCGCGAGCGCGACGTAAAGCGTTCCTCCCAGCCAGATCCAGACCGCTGCAAACACGCCAAAGCCCAGGAGGCCGGCGAGGACCGAGGCGAATCCAAGCCCTTCCAACCACGCCGCGATCCAAGGGACCAGCAGGAAGCCACCCATCACGAGAAGCGCAGCGAAGAGGGCCCCGGCTTGCAGGAGAGGCTTCCAAGCAAAAGCCCGCAGGCGCGCATCGCCAAACACGAGCGCCAACCCCCGCAAAAAATGCCCCATGCCCTAACCAACGGCGCAGAGCGCATCCAGGTTGCCCAAGGCCCACGGCCTAAGGCCCAAGGCCCAAGGCCCAATGCCCAAGGCCCAAGGCCCAAGGCCAAATGCCCAAGGCCCAAGGCCCAAGGCCAAATGCCCAAGGCCCAAGGCCTAAGGCCCAAGGCCCAAGGCCCAACCCTACCATTCCACGTGCGTCTTGGCGGGTGCGGGCTCCGGGATGCTCTTGACCACCCACTGCCGCAACCCCATCACCACGCCGAACCCCAGCGCGAGGAACAGCAGGCCCCAACCGAACGTCTTGGCCGGGCTTCCCGTGCTCTGTTTCAGATGGGTCGAGGCTTCCGCAAGCACCTTGGCGGCGTTGGGGTCGCTGTGGGTCGTTCCCTGCGCAGAGAGGGCGATGACACCCGCGGCGGCATCGTCCGTCTTGGCCCCCGGCGGCACATAGATCTCGGTGTCTCGAGGCACCATGCCCACCCGGCCGAAGGTCCCTTGGAGCGCTTGCTGCTTGGCCACCTGGTCTTGGGACTGCTCGGGGGTCGCCTTCTGGCCTTTGCGCGGGTCGACGATGCTTCCCCAGGCGGTTCCCACCACCAAGAGGGCGCACAGGGCTCCGAGAATCGCTTGTGTCAGTTTCATGTCCGTCTCCTAGTACTGGGTCAAGCCCCGATCGTGCCAGGTGCTCCGCAACAGGACCGGGCTTCGCGGAAGGGCAAGGTCGATGAGGGGTTGGGCCGTCAACGTTCGTTCCCGGATGCGCGAGTCGTAGTTCATCTCCATGGGAATGCTGAACACGACCATCGCCTCGTCCTTGCTGATCAGGGTGCCGTTGAATTTGACGCCACCGCCGCCCGTGCCGATGTTTCCACCACCGACGAAGTTCGTGTAGAGCACCGCGTCGATCTGGTTCACGCCTTCGGCGATGCTGTTCATGGTCGCGTCGGGGATCACGCTCTTGTAGCGCGGCTTGCCGGACGCGTCGATCTGCAGGGCGTTGAACGCCGGGATCACGTTGCCGTAGTCGTCAAGTCTCGGTTTCGTAAACGGCGGGGTCATGTAAGCCAGCGGGTAGGGGTTGCCGAACGAGTTGGGATTGCCCATCATTACGGAGCCGCGCGCCGCAAGCGCCAACATGTCCTTCTTCTCGTTTGCGTTGTCGATCGCCTGCATGTCGCTTCCGCGGAAATCGGGCGGCGTTTTGTACCGGACGGACCCCACCACGTGCACGTTGCGGCCCGCGTAGATCGTGCCCTGGCCCTGGACGTAGCCTTTGATGACGCAGTCCTGCGTGAACGTGACCGGCCCGTGGATCAACACGGGGTGCGCCGACGTTCCGACGAGCACCGCGGAACCGTCGAGGTTGCCGGCGGAGGTGACGGTGTCGTAGGTGCTTGTGCTCGTGTTCCAGACCTTGACCCAAGCCCCTTGGCCCGCAAACGGATTGGCGGACCCATCCCCGTAGGTGGCCTTCGAGTCCACATAGTTCGTGCTGATGTTCTGGTAGTACTCGAGGTCGCTCAGATCGGGCATGACGACCTCTTCGGTCGGGCTCACGTCGAGCATCGTGGTGGTCGCGGCACCCGTATTCGGGCGCTGCCAAGCCCTCTTGCCGGTCGCGTCCATGATCGCCGCGCCGCTGATCCGGTTGTTCACGATCGTGCCGTCGGACTCGAAGATGAAGTCGCGCCACTGCTCGTAGGTGGAGGACCCCTTGGCGCCGTGAACCGCCGGATTGTACGCCTGGCGCCACCACTGCTGGCTGGCCGCGTTGGCCTGATACGTCGAATCGCTCCACTTCACGGGCGGAGTGTTCACGACGCCCGCGGCGCCGGGGATCAACTTGTCGTTGTTTGCCGCGACCAACGAGCCGTTGATCGTCGGCGACCCGTTGAGGATCGAGAAGTTTCCGTTGGCCCGCATGTCGCCGTTCACCGTCAGCCACGTGGGTTGGAATCCATCCATCCAGCCGTAGTTGTTCACGAAGTAGACGTAGTCGAAGACTTGGGATCGGCTGAGCTGGAACTCCGTTCCCGCATCCACCGTCTTTCGAGGCTCCCCCGCGTCGAGTTGGCCGTTGTTGTTGAGGTCCAGCCACCCGACCGAGCGCACGACCACCTGCCGTCGGTAGGGATCGCCTGGATTGGTGAAGGAGACCACGCCCGCGGCGAAACGGCCGACTCCCGGAATATCGGATGCGACGGCCACCATCGGCGACCCCTCTGAGGCGCCGGTGCAGGCCGCCTCCATCTGCGTGAACGTTTGCGTCACCTTGAAGGGCCGCCAAAGGTCGCGCAACACCGACTGGATGCCCGCCTCGCACAGGTGCGTCGTTTGAGCCTCCGTGGTCATCTTCTTCGAGAGCCGCACCGACGTGGTCGCGCTTCCGATGTAGGAGGAGGTCGCGACCGCGAGCAGCGTCATGACCAAGAAGGTGGTGGCGAGCGCCGCTCCGCGCCGTTTGTTTCGAGGGTGCCGGTTCCTTGGCATGGGGTTTCTCCGTTTAGTTCGTCAATTGAGGGATGTTGCGCAGGTAGATCATTTCGCGGCCCCGCGAGGTCATCGTCTTATGGCGATCGCTGGACATCGTGCTTGTCGCCAGCTTCATCCAGAGCTGGCGCGTGATGGTTCCCGCACCCGGGGTGAACACCCGGTAGGACTGGTTGCCGTCCAGGGGATCCGTGAGGATCACGCCCGAGCAGAGATTGCGGGTGGCGCCGTCCACGACGAGGTTGAGGTCGCTGCCGTTGACCTCGATGCGTCTCGTCACGCCATCCCAAGTCGCCGGAAGAACGAAGTTGCCGTTCTCATCCTTGACCGGTAGGCGGTAGTTCAAGCCGTTGCCGTTCCCGTCCACAGTCACGACCATGGCCTCGCGCAACAGTTTGCTCACCTGCCGAATCGCCTGCTGCGACTGGGTCTCCGAATCGATTCTCGCTTGGCCGCGAGCCCACCCGGCCATTCCAAAGAGGAGAGCCGCCGCGGCACCCATGAGGACGAGAAAGCTGATCACCGAGGCGACCAGCACCTCGACCATGGTGGTGCCCCGTCGTTTGCGTCGCTTCATCGGTTGCCTCTGTTCTTGCTTCATGAACTTCTTGTCAAAGGTTGGCGACCAGGGTCCCCATACGGACGGTCTTGGCGACCCCGCGCATCTGGTAGGTGACGGTCACGGTCACGCGGCGAAGGTCGAGGTCCATCTGCTCGATGAGGACCGTGCCGGTTCCCGACGGCAACACCTGCGCGACGCTGTCCGTCACCCCGGCATCGACGTTGGTGAAGGCGTAGGTGTTCGTCTGGACCGGCGTCGTCGAGTCGATGAGCTGTGCCGACGCGAGTTGCGTCGGCGTCACATTGGCGTATCCCAAAGCCCGGATCGCCTCGAGCTCTTTCTGGGCGAGGTTGGTCGCTTTGTTGTTGAGATCGGCGATCTTCTGGGACCGCGTGGCCGTCGGCATGCTCGCGGCGAGGATCGTCGCGCACACGGCAACCAGGAACACGGCAAAGAGCACCTCAAGGAGCGAGGTCCCCTGTTGAAGCCGTCGTTTGCACGTCATATCCATACAGTCCAATTGCGTACCACATCGCTTCCAAAGAAGCGGAGGGAGTCGGGGCCCGGCGGAGTCCGCCGGGCCAACGGGTGTTCGTTAGGGCAGCGTGTGGCCCAGAGCGGCCGACTGGCTGCAGCTGGGGTTCGTGCCGATGACGGCCACGGTGTACGTGCCGCCGCTCGGGCAGCTCGGCTGCGACTTGATGTACGCAGGAGTGATGTCGGCCCAAGCGCAGGCATCGCCCGTCGTCTTGTTGTTCTCCATCGCCCACTGCTCTTTCGCAGAGTCCATCTGCTTCAAGTTGCCGATGCACGTCTGCTTGCGGCTCGTCTCGCGAGCCTTGATGAAGTTCGGGACTGCGATCGCCAGCAAGATGCCGATGATCAAGACCACGATCATGATTTCAACGAGCGTAAAGCCCTTGGTTTTTCGAATTCGCTTCATTGAGTAACGTCCTCCCAGAAGTTGCGGGTTGCGACCCCGTACAGGACTTTCCACCTCCGAGCGTCCGAGTTCCCAGCAAAATTGCTGGGATTCAGTTCCCTCCATTCGGCGCACCCCACACGCGATCCCGTATGCGATACTGAGACGCTTTGATCCTGCGCGACGCCATCCTTCCTGCCGGGGGACGCCTCGACCCCGAAACGGCCGCCCGTGCCGGCACCGAGGTCAAGGCGCTGGCCTCGTTCGGCGACCAGACGATCCTTGAGCGCACCATCGGTGCCCTTCGCGAGAGCGGCCACGTGCGAAGGATCATCGTCATCGGTCCGACCCTGTTGCAGGGCCACCCCTCCTGTGCCGGAGCCGACGCCGTGCTCGAAGAAGCAGCCACGGGTCCCGACAACATCTTTCTGGGCGTGGACCACCTCGCCGCGCAGGATGACGCCCTCGACGAGATGCTGATCGTCACCACCGACCTTCCCTTCCTATCCGGCGAGATCGTGCGCAGCTATCTGGGGCTTTGCCCCGACGACCGCGAGTTTTGCGTTCCCTTGATCTCTCGCGGAGAGTTCAACGCTCGCTATCCCGGCGCGACCGCGACCTTCGTGACCCTGCGCGACGGCGAGTTCACGGCGGGATGCATGTACGCCGCCAAGCTCGATGCGCTGCGCCGAGCCCGGCCGCACATCGAACGCGTCTTCGAACAGCGCAAGAACAAACTGGGCATGGCGCGGCTTCTGGGGCTTGGCTTCGTTTGGGGCTACCTGCGCCGGACCCTGACCGTGGCGGACATCGAACGAAAGGTCCAGTCCCTGCTCGATTGCCGCGGAGCCGCCATCGCGGGCAGCCCTCCCGAACTCGCCTACGACATCGACGACCTGGAGGATTTCGATTACGCGAGCCGACACGTCGGCGAAGCACGGTGACAACCGGTCGAAGGGAGAGATGGCGTCAACCAACCTCCAGCGCTGGCTAGAGCCACGCATCTGTGCGAAGCGGGGCGAGCCGGCGCGTCCCAAGTCCGTCGGCGAGTTGTTGAGCATCAGCGCGTACTGGCTCGCCACCAACGTGCACTGGACCGCCCTTCTGGTCATCGTGCTGCCGCGCGAAGTCGCCAAACTCTCGGGGTCGAACCAGGCCACGGCTTTGGGGGGCCTGATGAGCATCGGCGCCGCCGTTTCCCTCGTGGTTCCGCTCATCTTCGGGCCGATGAGCGACCGTTGCGCGTCCTGGCTGGGGCGACGCCGCCCGTTCGTGATCTCGGGGACCGTGGTGAACCTCCTGGGTCTCGCCCTGATGTACGAGGGGGCGCGCCTCGCGTCGTTCGTCGGGTTCCTGCTCGGCTATCTCGTCGTCCAGATCGGCAACAACGTGGCGATGGGCGCCTACAACGGCGTGATCCCCGACCTGGTCGAGCCGGGCCAGCGCGGTTTGGCGAGCGGCTTTATGGGCTTGATGACGCAGCTCGGTTCCGCTGCGGGAGTCGTTGGGGCCGGGGTGCTCATGCGCCAGGGCTATGTGCAAGCGACCTATGTGCTGCTCGGCGGAGTCCTCGCCGTGATGTTGGGGGTGACGATTGCTCGCGTTCGCGAGGCTCCCATCGAGCCCGTCGCGCAGCCCTTGCGGTGGAAGCCGTACCTCGCCTCCCTCGTCTCGCCGCTCCGACATCCCGACTTTCGGTGGGTGTGGATCACGCGAGCGTTGGTCATGCTCGGCTTCTACACGGTCCAGCCCTATTTGCAGTACTACCTGCGGGACGTGATCGGCACGCCGGACCCCGTAGGCAGCGCGGCCAAGGTGTTCGTCATCGTCCTGATCGGCGCGACGATCAGCGGCCTCATCGGGGGTTGGCTCTCGGATCGTATCGGCCGCAAGCCCGTCGTTTACGCGGCCAACGTGCTCATGGCAACCATGGCGATTGCCCTCGTCGCGTGCCGGAACTTGGAACAGGCACTTGCCGTCGGCGTCATCTTCGGGCTGGGGTACGGCGCGTACATCAGCGTGGATTGGGCGCTCGGGACGGACGTGCTACCCAGCCAGGAGGACGCCGGAAAGGACATGGCGGTCTGGCACATCGCCATGGTGTTCCCCCAGTCCATCGCCTCGCCCATCGCAGGGGTCGTGCTCGCCGCGTTCGGCCACACCGGCTCGGGCGATTCCACCCGCTATCACGTATCCGGCTACATGGCGATCTTTGGGATCGCCGCCGCGTTCCTCATTCTGGGGGCCGTGCTGCTGCGCCACGTTCGTGGCGCGCGTTGAACCGGGCCAACTGATCTTGTAGGTATCTCGCCTCGGCTTTCGGCAGGAGCATCGTCGGCGGAGGAAACGCGTGGCGGGCCAACACGGGGTCGTTTCGATACACCAGCAGTCCTTCGCGAGCGACCTCGACCGACTCCGAGACCTCCCCCTTTTGACGAAGGACGAGCGAGAGCCACCTCCACGCCCGCAGGACCTGGTCTTGGTCGTCCTCGTCGGTGGGCGGATGCCGCCGGGCGGAGTCCACCACGTCGCGAAGAAGGACCAGAGCCCGGTCGAGATCGCCGGTGCGCGTGATCTCCATCTGTGCCAGATCGGTCTTGAGAAGTTCGCTCCCAGGGTTGGCCTCGATGCCGCGCCGAAGGAAGTCGATGGCCGCCTCGGTCCGCTCCTTGGAATGTTCCCGTCCCAACACGGAGGCACCGACCGCCCAGCCCATCACGAAGTTTGGGTCGGCCCAGGTCATCAGGCGAAAGAGCGGGAGAGACGCTTCGGGATCGCGGTGTTGGTGCCCGCGCATGTCCCGGTACGCCTGGGTCGCCCGATCCAGGTCGCCCAGGATTCCTCGAAAGTCGAACTCCGGGGCGGGAACCACGGTCGTCATTGCCGATTCGTCCATCAGGTGGTCGTGGGCGTCGGCCTCGGCTCCCTCCCGACCGTGCCGATGCTCGCTCTCGGTCATCGGGCGCAACTCAACCCCGTTGTGAAGGTAGAGATCGGCGCGGACCCAGAGCCAGGCAGCGAGGTTCGTGCGAAACTGACCCATGAGCGAGGCCGCGGCGTGGGTCTCCCCTTCCTCCAGCCCCAAACGGGTGTGAGGCTCGTCCCATCGAGCCGCCGCTTGCGGCATCCACCACCCCGCGCCGACGGCGAGCGCCGCACCCATCCAAACGAACTTCACAGGGCCTGCCTCGCGAACCGCGCCCACGCCAAACCGAGTGCCGCGGCCGAGTAGATCAGCGCGTACCCGACCAGCGCGGCGACCACCCAGAGGGGAACCAGTCCCCATCCGTCGTTCGCGACACGGGCGCCCAAATCGAACAAGGCGTACTGCGGCAGGATCGCGTTCACCAGCTTGAAGATCGGCTGGACCGCAGGCCCCGCTCCCTCGTACGCCATCACCAATCCACGGCTGACCAAGCCCGTTCCGAACGCCAGCACCAGGCTCAGCGTCGCCGCGCCCTGGGGGGTCATCCACGTGCTGAGCGCAAGGCTCACGGCACAGAGCACGGCGAGCCCCACCATCTTCAGCAACGCGTACTGGACGAAGGTCGCACCAAAGGTCACGCCGAAGAGGGCGAGTACCCCGGTGGTGAGGGCGATCAGGAGGAAGAACCCGATCCAGGTCACCAGCACGGCGCCCGCGAGTTTTCCAACCAGCAGCTCCAGTCGCGTGACCGGTCGCGCAAGCAGCGGATAGAGGGTGCGCTGCCGAATCTCCTCGGGGAGCATGCGGCTTGAGACGAGCACCGCCGCCACCGAAGAGAACAGCCCCAGCACCGTGACGGCAAGGTCCTTGGCGAACGCTTCCAATCCGTTCAGGCCGAAAAAGCCGAGCGCTCCGGCCGCCGCGACGATCAACATGCCGAGGATGGCCACGACCCACAAGTCCTTGCGACGGATCGACTCCAGCACCACGCCCTTCGCCAAAGCCCAGACGACGCGTCCCTTCATGCCGCCCTCCGAATCGTCTCCACGAAATAGTCTTCGAGCGAACCGTCCTTGGCCACCAGGTCGAGCAGCCTGTGCCCGGATCGGAGGACGCGCTCGGCGGCCTCCAGCAGGTCGGCTTTGGTGCGGCACGCGACCCGCAGGGCCCCAGCCTCGTCGACGCCGGTTGCATCAAGTCCGTCGAGGTCGATCGGTCCGTCGGTGAGAAGCGAGAACGTGCGGAGCTCTTCGCGAAGGGCTCCGAGGGGCCTCTCTTCGACGAGCGCCCCGCGATCGATCACCAAGATGCGATCGCAGAGCATCTCGACTTCGCTCAATTCGTGGCTGGAGAAGAACAGCGTGGCGCCCTGCGCCTGCTTCTGCCGAAGGATCGCCCTCAGCTCGCGTCGACCCACGGGGTCCAGTCCGCTGGTCACCTCGTCGAGCACGAGCAGCTCCGGCGAGCCGAGCAGGGCTTGGGCGATGCCGACGCGCTGGAGCATGCCCTTGCTGAGGTGTCGATTCTGCTTCCGGCCCACCGCGCCCAGCCCGAGGGTGTCCAGCAACTGGGCGGCCTCGTCGCGCAGGGCGCGGCCTCGCAATCCCTGGAGCTCGCCGTAAAGGACCAGCGTTTCCAGCGGGGTCAGGTAGGGATAGTAGAGCGCGACCTCGGGCAAGTAGCCGGTCCGCGCTTTCGCTTCGCGCGAACCCGCCGGGAGACCGAAGACCTGGCACGTGCCCGCGCTGGGGGGCACAAACCCCATCAGGGCCTTGAGCGTCGAGCTCTTGCCCGCCCCGTTGGGCCCGAGGAAACCCACGACTTCGCCTGGTTCGACGCGGAAGCTCAAGCCGCGCACGGCCTCCAGGCGCGCACCCCGCTTGGTGCGGTAACACACGCGGAGGTTCTCCGCATAAATGGCAGGGGTCTCAGGCACACCGCAATTGTCGGCGAACGGCGCCATTCCTTCAGATCGCCCCCGATCGGATCGCGCGCCAGCGATGGGTAACCTCGCGGCATGTCCCGCGCGCATCATCAAGATATCCGCGTCGGCACGCTGGCCCCGATGGACCGCGGCGCCGACTACCTCCGGCAAGTCCTCCCCCACGGCTTCGAATCGTTCGAACTGACCCTCTGGCAGTACGTGGGAAACGTGAATCTCGAGGAGACGGCCAAGGCCGTGATCGACGTGTGCGGAGACGACGCCGTCATCAGCAGCGTGGGCATCTATGGAAATCCGCTGCAGGACGAGAAGTGCGCCACGGACTGGGAACGCGTCATCCGGGCGGCGCCGCTCTTCGGGGCCGGCGTGGTGTGCGGGTTCGCGGGAGCGCTGGAGGACCGGCCGGTGGACGAGAGCATGCCCAAGTTCAAGGAGGTGTTCGGACGTCTGGCGAAACTCGCCGAGGACGCCGGCGTGAAGATCGCGTTCGAGAACTGCGACATGGGCGGGACTTGGGAGCGTCCCCACTTCAACATCGCCCATTCCCCGCGCGCTTGGGAGATGATGTTCGACGCGGTTCCCGGCGATACCCTGGGCCTGGAGTGGGAGCCGTGCCACCAGATGGTCTCGCTGATCGATCCGATCGCGCAGTTGCGCCAGTGGGTGGGGCGGGTGCACCACGTGCACGGCAAGGACGCGACCGTCGCGTGGGACGTGATCGAGCGTTCGGGCCTGCGCGGCGGCGAGACCTACGTGTGGCACCGGACGCCTGGATTCGGCGACACGAACTGGACCGACGTGATCACGATCCTCAGACAGGGTGGTTTCGAAGGTGCGATCGACATCGAGGGATGGCACGACCCGATCTACCGCGACGAACTTGAGATGACGGGCCAGGTCTACGCGTTGCAGTACCTGCAGGCATGCCGCGGCGGCGATTACATCGAAAACCCGAAGTAAGGGACGCAAAGACCGCCCAGGGCAACGCTGGAGGGGACTTGCAAACCTTCCGATACTGCCTGCAGGGCGTCATGGACAACAAGTTGATCTGGCTCGGGATGTTCGTCGGCAGCACGGTCGGCGGCTATGCGCCGATGCTTTTCGGAGCCGACATGCTCTCGATGTGGTCGATCGTAGGCTCGTTTGTGGGCGGGATCGCCGGCATCGTGGCCGCGAACAAGCTCGGGGATTGGTAATGGAAACCCCGCTAACCTGAAAGCGCCTTGGCCAGCAGGGAGTGGAAGTGGTGGGTCCCCACCTCCTGGGTCGGCGAGTACCGGCCCCTGTGATAGAGCCTCGACCGGAGCCCGCGCTGCGTCGCCTCCACGACAGACTCGTCCTCCCGCTCCACGCGGTCCAGGTCTCCGCCGGCGCCCTGATCGAGCAGGGACGGATCCCACACGTAGGGCAGGAACGAAACGCGCGTTCGATCCGGACCGAGCGGCCGCACGACGTTCATCGATATCCCCCACGGGTACACGTTGACCATCGTGTTGGGGAACAGCCAGAAGTAGTACGCGGCGATGCGTTGTCCCTCGTCGGGATGCCCCGCGGGCAGTTCGAACGCCGGCTCGCCGTCCGCCGCGACTCCCACTTGGAGGTTGCACGTGTCGAAGCACTCGGTGCGGTACTGGGACACGTCGAGCGACTGGCTCAAGCCCGGGTGGATGAAGGGGATGTGGAACGCCTCGAGGTAGTTGTCCACGTACAGCGCCCAGTGCGCGCGCATCGCGTACTCCTTGGCGCGGCTCGGTTCGAAGGTCGCCCGGTCGATCGGGAGGAACCCGACCCGGGCCTCGACGGGCGCGAGCAGGGCCTCGAGGGTCTGCGCCGGATCGAGCGATGCGAAGAGGAGCCTCCGCCAGGTGCCAAAAGGCACTTTGGGAAGGTGGTCGGCCTCGCTCGGAAACCCCTCGACGCCCTCGAAGGAGGGCATGCTCTGGAAGCAGCCGTCCAACCCGAACCGGCGACCGTGATAGCGGCACCGCAGGAACTTCTCGTGTCCCGGGCACTCGGCGACGAGGTTGCCGCGATGGGTGCACACGTTCGAGAGGCAGTGGAGCGCGTCGTCGCGATCCCGGGTCAGCAGCAGGGGCTCGTCAAGGCAACCTTCGAGCAAGGTGAACGGGTGGATCTGCCCGGGAACGCGCACCAGATCCGTGTCCCCGAGAAACTGCCAACTGCGGGCGAACACCAACTCCCGGCACGCGGCAAACGCCTCGGGGTCCTTGTAGAACGCCGCAGGCGGAGTGCTGGCCTTGGCGATGTCCGCGTCGATCGCAAAGGTCCAACTCATCGCGCCTCGAACACCGTGTGCGTGTCGATGAGGATGGCGAGCAGATGCATGCGCGTATGGTAGCGCAAACGCCCGGTAAACTCCCCCTTCGCATGAAGCTTCACGAATACCAGTCCAAAGACCTCCTCGCTCGCTACGGCGTGCCCGTCCCCGGCGGAGACGTGGCGGAGAACGCCGCCGACGCCCGCGCGATCGCCGAGAAGTTCGGAGGCAAGGTCGTGGTGAAGGCCCAGGTCCTCATGGGCGGCCGAGGCAAGGCCGGCGGCGTCAAGTTGTTCGACGACGCGGGTGCTGCGGGCGATTTTGCGGGCGAGCTGATCGGCAAGCGTCTCGTGAGCATCCAAAACCCCACCGGCATGGTCGTGGAGAAGGTGCTCGTCGCCGAACAGATCGACATCGCCGAGGAGTACTACGTGGCGGTGCTGCTCGACCGCGCGATCCAGCAGAACATCGTCATGCTCTCGGCTCGCGGCGGCATGGAGATCGAACAGGTCGCCGAAGAGGATCCCGACGCCATCGTGCGCATCCCGGTCGATCCCGCGTGGGGCCTGGACGACTTCCAGCTCCGCAAGGCCGTCGCGGACGCCCGACTGCCCAAGGCCGCGCGCGGCCAGATGATCGCGATGATCAAGAAGCTGGTGAAGGCCTACATCGAGAGCGACGCGGAGATGGTGGAAATCAACCCCTGCGCCCTCACCCCGGACGGACGTCTGCTCGCCGCCGACGCGAAGGTTTCCATCGACGACAACGCCCTGTTCCGCCACCAAGGCTACGCGGACACGGCGGACGAGAGCGCGGAAGATCCCATCGAGGCCGAGGCCTCGCGCCGCGGCATCGCCTATGTGCGGCTGGGCGGCGACATCGGCATCATCGGAAACGGAGCAGGGTTGGTCATGTGCTCGCTCGACGAGGTGAACGGCGCCGGCGGAAGGCCCGCGAACTTCCTCGACGTCGGCGGCGGAGCGCAGGCCGAGCGGGTCAAGGCCTGTGTCCAGCTCATCTTGATGGACGAAGGGGTCAAGGGGCTGCTGATCAACATCTTCGGCGGCATCACGCGCTGCGACGAAGTCGCCCGGGGCATCCTCGCGGCGTTCGACGAGCTCAATGTGACGATCCCCGTGGTCGCCCGCATCGAGGGGACGGCGGCCGAGCAGGGTCGCGCCCTGTTGGAGGGCTCCCGCATCGTCCCAGCGGAGACGATGCAGGAAGCCGCCGGCAAGATCGTCCAGTTGGCCTACGCGTAGGAAGCGTCAGCCCAAGGCGACTTGGAGGTCTTTCTTCAGGAGCGCCCTGGCGCGGAAAAGCCAGCTCTTGATCGTGCCTTCCGGCTTGTTCAGCTCGAGTGCGATCTCGTTGACGTCCATGTGCCGGAAGTGGCGCATGAAGATGATGCGGCGGTACTTCTCGGGAAGCCGACTGATCGCCTCGTGCACCTCGTCT
Organism: Fimbriimonadaceae bacterium; assembly: GCA_023957775.1. Taxonomy (NCBI): domain Bacteria; kingdom Bacillati; phylum Armatimonadota; class Fimbriimonadia; order Fimbriimonadales; family Fimbriimonadaceae; species Fimbriimonadaceae bacterium. The sequence continues at coordinate 99,348 of JAMLGR010000003.1, forward strand.
CTCTCGATGCTCTCGCTGGCCCGCTCGTCGAGCGACTCGCCACCGTCTTGCAGCATGTACTCGTGCTGCTCGAGCGGGTCGCCGCTTCGTTTGCGGTTGCGCACCGCGTCCACGCAGCAGTTAGCGCAGATGCGGCACAGCCACGGCCGGATCGGGCGCTCGGGATCGAAGTCCTTCAGCGCCCGGTACGCCTTGACCAGCGTCTCCTGAACGGCGTCGTGCGCATCGTCGGAGTTGCGCAACATGCGTAGGGCCAAGCTTTGGAGGGTCGGTCGATAGAGATCGACCAGCAACTCGAAAGCCACCGACTCGCCAAGGGCTGCACGATAGATCAGGTGTGCCTCCCAGCTCATCAACCGCGGCGAACAAGTTTTCATCTCTTCAACGCGCTCGTTGCGCGCCTCGATCCCATTGTATCGGGACTTGAAGGGCCTTGGTGAGGAAATCGTGCTGGTTAGGTCCATCGGCTCATTGCCCGTCCCAAGGAGCAGACGTACCGGACCCCGCCAAAGATCCCTCGCCTGAGCGTGGGAGCGTTGCGTGCCGATCATTTGAGACAAGATGGCCGCACGGAAGCTTGTATACCATCTCATGGTCTTGTCGCCGATGCTCACGCTGGGCTGCATCGCGCTCGAGACCCGGGTCTTTGCCGAACCTTGGGACGAAGATCCCGTCGTTCCAGCGATCGAGCGCGGCATCACCGCGTACGTCGACGTGCTGAGGCTGACCCAGCAGGATCTCTCGGTCGGAACGCCCACGCCCGAGCGCATCCGGGCCATCGCCGATCTTTGGATCGAGGGACGTGAGGCGGGACGGCTGAAGCCTCTGCCCCCGAGAACCTACGAAGACCTCCCGCGAGACGGCGCCCGGGGCCAGATCTTCGAAGGCCGGGGACTCGTTCTCTCCCAACTCCACGCGCTCATTCGCGCGGACATGGCGCGCCTGGACTTCGACGCGGCTGCGGACGACTGCCTCCGGGCGCTCGAGGTCGCCGAGACGCTCAAGTACTCGGAACTCACGACCGTTGGCGCGTCGACCATCGACCAGCGGGTGACCCTGACCCAGTTGGAAGAGATCCTGCCCCACCTGGCGCCGGACCGCGCCGCACAGGTTCGCGATCATCTGCGGGTCTTGCGCGACCGGCAGCAGCCTCTCGACAAGCTGGTGAGTCTCAGTCGCCAACAGTTCCTGGACGCCACGAGGCGCAGGAGCACCTCGCCGGTCTCTCAGTCGGACGTCCACCACTTGGGCAAGATCGACTCGATGATGGAGACCGACGCGAGTCCCCAGCGCGTGATCCAGGAGATCAAGGCTTCGCTTGTGGTGTCCAACGGGCGGGACATGCCGCTCTACCTCTCCAGCATCAAAATGGGGCTCCAATCGCAGGAGCTTCTCCGCGAGCGGTTCGACTCGCTGCTGGGCAAGACCTGACCAAGCAAAGAAGGCGCTCCCTCCATTGGGAACGCCTTCTGCGAAACTGGGTGCGGGGACAGGATTTGAACCTGTGACCTCCGGGTTATGAGCCCGACGAGCTACCAGACTGCTCCACCCCGCGGTCTAGCGTGGATTATGGCGCATCATCCGGCTCCGTGTCAACGTCCTCGCGGCGAGGTCGCGACCGGTACGCCTGGATCAGTTTGAAGGCGGCGAGCGCGATCCCAAGATAGGGCGACAGCTTCTCCAACCGCTTCGTGGAGGAGGAAGTGAGGCCGGCCACCGCTCGGACGATCGTGGACGTGCCGCCCTCGACCGTCGACATGGCTCCTTTGGCGCTGCTCGAGAACCCCTTGAGGTCCGTCGCGATGGCATCGACTTTCCCCGTCAGGGTTTCGACCCGCTCGGCGATGGCGGCCAACTTCGGTTGGAGGGCGCGCACGGTCTTCAGCAACATCAGCACGCCGTAGGCGAGCAGAACAAACGCCACCGCGTTGACGATGAAAGCGAACGCGGACAAGACCAGCCACCAGGTGGGCAACTCGTTCATTGGACAACCTCGAGCTCGAGTCGGACCGTCCCCAGTTTCGGCAACGTGATCGGAACGGTTACTTCTCCCTCGACGCTCCCATACGTTTTACCCAGGAACCCGATCCGCTCGCCCCAAAGTCCGCGCACGCGGACGTCGGCGCGCACGTCTCGATCGGACGGATTCTCCATCGTCACGTGCGCCCATCGCTTGCGAAGGTCGAGCGTCACCTCGCGAATGAGCCCGAACGACGCGCGAAACTCCGCGCCGATCTGCCGCATGACGACGCGCCGCATCACGCCGTCCCACGGCCGCACCGTGTACGAGTCGTCGCCCGCCTCGAAGTGGCAACCGAAGGTGTACACGCCGTAGTCGCGGTTTGGGAGCACGTACGAACCCGCGAAGCGAAGGTAGTCGAACAGGGCCGCCCCCACATCTCCGGTGAGCACGCTGAAACCGTGGTGCCGAGACGCCGCGTCTGGGCAGAAGCCCATCGACGCCGCGCCGTCCGCCCGGACGAGCGCCCAGACCCCCAGCATGCCGCCGAACGCGAGCCTCAATGCGCCATCGGACACAAATGCGTAGTCGCGGTCGAGCGCGTTGAAGAAGATCCCCGAATTGCCGGGCGTGTGCCCTCCGAGGCAAAGCTCGCCATGGTCGATGACGATCGGAAAATCCGCACCGTCGGGGTCCTCCCAGAGCCGCTTGTCGCTGCCGTACCACCACCAGCACGGCGCGAGGGAGCGGGCCGCAAGCGCGCAACGCACCGCGCGTTCCCGCTGCCCCTCGTCCCGCAGGAAGCGCGCGGTGGCGAAGGCCTCGCCGAAACCGGAACCGTCCGAGCCGAAGGGGAATCGGTGGCGCAGCAGGTCGCGGGCCCGACCCTCGATCCGCGTGCGCAGGGCGGCGGCCTCCTCCGACGTCCCTTCGCGCTCCAGCTCCTCGAGAAGCTCGAACACCGAGGCGTATCCGGGGATCCCCGTGTGGCTGTTGCGGCTCGAAACCGCGTACCGAAAGAGCGCCATCCACGTGCGCCACGCGAGACGCCGGTACCCGGCGGCATCGTGCGCCAACCCCCCGTAGTGCTGGGCGATGCGGGCCAACGATTGGTACAAGTTCGCCACGCGGGGATACATGTTCGCCCGGCCGAAGTTGAGCGCAACCGAACCGATTTCGCCCAGCGTGCTCCCCACGGCGCCGTCCGCGGGATTCTGGACGTCGTCCTGGAGGAACTCCGTGACGAAGGCGTCCAAGGTCGCGATTTGGGTGCGATCGGGGTAGATCGCGTTCTTCTCCGCGAGAAAGAGGGCGTCGCTCAGGCTTCCCTCCAGGGCGAACGCGCTGCCGTAAGCCTCGTACTGGTCGAACTTCTCGCCCGACTCCACATCGGTCATCACGAGCGCCCGGTAGAGCGTGGAGCGCGGGTCGTCGCACTGCTGGTTGGCGACGATCCAATCGGCGCGCGCTTTGACCAACGACTCGATGTTCTCCGTGAACAGCAGGTGGGACGTGCTGGTTCGACCCTTCGTGTCCTCGACCGTGAGCTTGATGGGACCCGACTGCTTGGGGCGGATGAAGCAGAAGCCGCCGTCCTCGTCGGAGTCCGTCTCGAGCTCGGCGTCCCGGCTCACATAGAACGACGTGGGCGTCGTGCCGGCGATCTCGACCGCCACGCCGACGTCGACGGGGGCGACGGCCCCCGGCAACAGCTTGATCACGGGCTGCCCGCAGAACTGGAGGGCTTGCAGCGCCCCGTCCGGTCCGCGTTCCGCAGGCACGAAGCGGGTCTGGACCGTTCGCGAATCCCCCGCCTCGAGAACCAGCGACGTGTGGTCGAAGAACCACGTGGACCACTTCTCGCGCTCCACGGCCGCCCGACTGTAGACGTACACCACCGGGATGCCTTCCCAGCGGAAGTGCGTGTTCAACGAGGCCGGCACGTGGTTGAAGAACTCCCACGTCGTATCGGTGCCCGGGAAGACGACCAAGCCGGGCAGATCCCCGGAGAGACGCTGGGCGAAGAGGTGGCTGGCCGATCCGCCCACGAACTTGTGCACGTGGACCTTGTCCATGAACATGGCCCGCGAATCGCCATCGCCCGGCGTAGGGCTCTCGTACAGGTTGTTCAGGGCCATGGGAAAGGCGAGTTCCCCGATCTCGATGCTGACCCGCCCGCGGTTGTGGAGCGTCACGTCCCAACAGATCTGGGGCAAGGCGCCGGGCACCTCGTAGAACGCTCCCGTGGCCTCGATTTCGGGCAGCAGGGGGAAGTGGTACTGGAACGCGACGCGCAAGGGGTCGCCTCCCTCCTCGTCTTCGTCGCCGATGGGCAGGGCCGAGACGTTGCGGCTGAGGATCCACGGCTCTTCGGTGCGCGTTCGCGCGCCAAGGAGGATCGTGCCCGGGAAGTAGTCCTCGGCGAACTCGCCGCCAAAGGTGATGGGGCTGAGGATGAACTCGAACTCGTCGCGCTCTTCAGGCAGGTCGGGATCCGCCGCCCAAAGCTGCTGGATGCGTCCACCGGCGCCAAACTCCATCGTGATGAGGGAGCCCGTCAGTTCGGGGCGATCAAGGCCGAATTCGTCCATCGGGGTGCGCGCAGTGTACCGCTCCCCCTTGTAGACTGGCGGCATGCGCCCCCTCCGCGTCACCGTCCTCGGTTCGGGAAACATCGCCACGTCGGTGACGCTGGTCGCCTCGCTGGCCACCTACTTCGGCGAACACCCCCTCGAACTCCTGTTTTGGGACGCGGACGAGGAGCGGGCGGACCTCTTCGACCGGTTCGCACGGTTGTGCTTCACCGTGGCCCGCTCCGCGCACGAGTTGGAGACCGTGACCGAGCCGGAGGAGGCGTTGGAAGCGGCCGACCGCGTGCTCGTCGCGGTCGACGAGAACTGCGCCCAGAAGTTCCTGAAAGGACGCGCCGAGGGCCGGGCGCCCGACCGGGTGGAGATCGCGGTGGAGCGGCTTCTTCAGAACGTGCCCGACACGGTTCCCGTGTTCGATTTGGTCGGCGCGGTTTCTCCGCTGCGCGCGCGCACCTCGCGGACCGACCGGTGGCCGTACATGCCCGAAGGTCTCGCGCTCCAGACGCGTCCGCACCAGATTCTCCGCTGGATCAGGGGCGAGGAGTACGTGAACGAGCTGCTGGCACGCAACGAGCAATCCCCGTTGAAGGCGTGGCTGGACCAGCTCGAGCAGTCCGAAATCTAGCCGGCACCGACGGGTTCGCCCTCGTGGGACAGGATGCTGGCGTGGCGCACCAGCTCTCCCGCGATGGACCGGAACGCCTGCGCCGGCTTGCCCTCCGGGTTCGCTAGCAGCGCCGGGCGACCGTCGTCGGATGCCGCGCTGATCCCCGGGTCCAGCGGAACCGAGCCGAGGAAGGGCACGCCGTGGCGGGCCGCCAACTCCTCGCCGGAGAGCCCCGAGAAGATCTGGCTCACCTCGCCGCAGCTCGGGCAGACGAAGCCGGCCATGTTCTCCACGACGCCGAGGATCGGCGCGTTCAGGCGGCGGAAGAGCTGGACGGACTTGCCCGCGATGTTCGCGGCCACGTGTTGGGGGGTCGCGACGATCACGACGCCGGTCAGCGGCACGAGCTGCGCCAGCGACATGGGCGCGTCGCCGGTTCCGGGCGGGAGGTCCACCAGCAGGTAATCGAGTTCGCCCCACTCCACGTCCGTGAGGAGCTGTTTGACCGTACCTGCGACCATCGGTCCCCGCCACATCACCGCGGAGTCGTCCTCCAAAAGGAACCCCAGGGACATCAGGCTCAATCCGTGGCGTTCGATCGGCATGATCTTCGCCCCATCGGTGGTCGGCCGTTCGGAGCAGCCCATCATCAAGGGGATGCTGGGTCCGTAGACGTCGGCGTCGAGCAGGCCCACGCGGGCTCCGCGCTGGGCGAGCGCGATGGCGAGGTTGAGGGTCACCGTGGACTTGCCGACGCCGCCTTTGCCGGAGGCCACCGCGATGCACTGCTTGACGAGAGGGATCAGGTCTCCCGTGTTTGCGGTTCGATCGCGCACGCGCGCCGTCATCTCCACCTCGACGTGGTCGACCCCTTCGACGGCGGCGAGGGCCTCCTCGCACTGCGATTGAAGGAGCTCGCGGACGGGGCAGGCGGGCGTCGTCAGTTCGATCGTCGCCTTGACGCGGCCCGCGTCGATCTCGAGATCCTTGACGAATCCCAAGGTCACGATGTCCCGGTGCAGATCGGGGTCTTGGACGGCTCGCAAGGCATCCAACAGGGCATCTTTCGAGGGGGACATGCCTTCGATGTTACCAGTCGCCCTCCCGAGACGGACCGAAACAACCCGAGGACCGGTATCGTCTAAGACCGTATGAGGTTCCGAAGCATCGTCCCCGCCATTCTCGTCCTCGCGTTGGGCACCGCACTCCCGGCGCAGGCGGACTGGCTCAAGCCGAGCAAAGCCGACCAGGTCAAGCTGGGGCAGCGCGCCGCCGAGGACATCCGCAAGAAGGAGAAGGTGCTTCCCGCGACCGATTGGCGCGTCGAGACGTTGCGCCGGATCGCGTCCAAACTCCTCCACGCCCTACCCGCGGGCGCCAAGAAGGAGCCTTGGCAGTACTCGTTCGACGTCATCGACAGCAAGGAGATCAACGCCTTCGCGCTCCCGGGCGGCCCGGTGTTCTTCTACACGGGCCTGTTCGATCTGTTGAAAACGGAAGACCAGGTCGCCGGCATCTTGGCGCACGAGCTCACGCACGTGCGCAAGGAGCACTGGGCCTCCGCCTACGCCGACTACCAGCGGCGCCAACTCGGCCTGACCGCGATCCTGATCTTCCTGCAGCCCAACGACACCCTCACCAACGTGCTCAGCATCGGCAACGACCTCATCCTCGGCCTCCCCTACTCCCGCCGCAACGAAACGGAGGCGGACGAGATGGGTGTGGATCTGATGGCCGAAGCCGGCTACAACCCCGAGGGGCTCGCGGACTCGTTCCGCACTTTGCAGGAGAAGTCGAAGGGCCAGAACGCGCCGGAATTCCTGAGCACGCACCCGGATGACAAGAACCGGATTCAGAAGATTCAGGACCGGGCGGCAAAGATGCACCGCACCTTCCCTCCCCAAACACCTCTGAAGGGCTAGGCGAGCTCCCCCTGGGAGTGCGCGAGCTTGCTCGTCGCCTTCCCCAAAGCCGCAAGCCGCGAGTCGGTCTCCCCCTGGGAGTGCGCGAGCTTGCTCGTCGCCTTCCCCAAGAGCCGCAAGCCGCGAGTCGGTGTCGGTCAGTCGCTTCCCCGCCACTCGAAGGCTCGCTCGGCGACCTCCCGCGAACGCTCGAACACGAGGCGCGTCAGCTCGTTCCACACGTGGTACACCTCGGGAAGCTCCTCCATGGTCACGAACTGACGGCCCCTCGACTCCTCCTGGAGTCCGATCTCGGTCAGGCCTTCGACGTTGGCGGCGTAGCAGTCCGCCCAGCGCACCTCGCGCCGGTCGCGCATCTCGTAGCACCCGAAATACTGGGCGTCGGCAAGGAGGGCGCCCGCCTCTTCCAACGTCTCCCGGCGGACCGCTTCGAAGGAGCTCTCATCGGGTTCCACCCGCCCGCTGGGCACACACCAGCCGCGTCCCGCGATGTCGCACACCAAGACCTTCGCATCCATCCACGCAAAGACCAGGACCGCGAACGAGCGAAGGGGAGGGCGGTAGGGGGCCGCGTGGAAACGGAGGACCTGTCGGCCGTACTTGCCGTCCGGAAAGTGCCTCATACGGCCGAAGTCCAGTCCTCTTTGCCGTGGGCTCCGGACTTCGGCCGGGCGAAGATCCCGCCGATGACGATCACGACGATCGGGGCGACCGCGAGGACGAAGGACCAGAACGAGAAGAAGACGATTTTGCCCCGGACCTCCTCGAGCGGCACCGAACCGAAGACGCGGCTGTCCTCGGATTCAGGGCGGTTGTCGCCGAGCACGTAGATCTGGCCCTGGGGCACGACGTACGGGCCTTGGGTCACGGCGTAGTTCGTGGGGATCCACGCGTAATCCACCACCTCGCCGGGCATCCGGTACACGCGCTTGATGATCGTGTCGTGGGCCGCCTCCTCGCGGATGACGACGATGTCTCCCCGCTTGATCGGTCCGACCAACCAATAGGCTTTGCACGACCAGAGATTCCGACCGTTCTTGAGCGTCGGCTCCATCGAAACGCCCGACACGACGACCTTTTGGAAGTTGAAGAACCAGAACATGAGGAACGCCAAGGCGTAGATGAGCACCAGCGTGAATCCGGTCAGCGCCCATTTGCTTGATCTCCTCATACACCCTTTCCCGGCATGCCAACGGGTTCCGGCATCGTCCGCTATACTGGAAGGCGCACCGAATGGGCCGCATCGACCATGCAGAGCGTCCTCAACAGCATATCCCAACACTCGGCCGTACTGCTTCTGGCGCTCATCGTCACGACAGTGGGCCTCGCGGCAGTCTGCGCGATCCTCGCCAACCGGGTGGCGCGCATGAGGTCGCGCCTGCGATCGCTGCTCGAAGGGGCGCGCGGCGAGAACCTCGAGCGGATGCTGATGGACCATCTTTCGGAGCGCCTGGAGCTTCAGGAGGGGGTGGAAGACCTGGAGAAGCGGATGGGCAAGGCCGAAGCCAAGCTCCTGACCACCAAGCGCCACATCGGCCTCGTGCGTTACAACGCGTTCGAGGACGTGGGCGGGCAACAGAGCTTTGCGCTCGCGGTCTTTGACGACAACGGCGACGGCGCACTCGTCACGAGCCTGGTCGGACGGGCGGAGTGCCGCGTCTACTGCAAACCCCTTTTGGGCGGAAGGTCGGAAAGGAACCTCTCGCAAGAAGAGCAAAGGGCGATCCGGGAGGCGCTCAGCAGCGAGCCAAAATCCATCCTCTCGTCATGAGCAGCTTCCCCGACGACAAGGTGCTGATCGCGCGTGCGCAGTCGGGCGACCGGGACGCTGTGGACACGCTGATCCGCAAACACGAGCGACGCGCCTACCAGTACGCGTTTCGGCTGACGCCCAACCCCGACGAGGCGTCCGACATCGTCGCCGACGCCTTCGTTCGCGTCTATGGGGCGCTTAAGAATTTCAAGGGCCAGAGCGCGTTCACCACGTGGCTGTACCGCATCTTGACGAACTGCTTCCTGGACAGCCGCAAGCGGGAGAAGAGCCGGGCGACGGTCAGCCTCGAGGCGACCCTGGTGACCTCGGAGGGCGAGCTGGATCGGCAGGTCGAGGACCCGGGGGAGGACCCTCACGACCTCTCCCTTCGCAACGAGCGGGAGCGGTTGATGCAGGTGGCGGTGGGCCAGTTGCCGGACTACCAACGAGCGATGATCGTGATGTACCACGTCGAGGCGCTCTCTTACGAAGATATCGCGGAGGCGTTGGACTTGCCCATCGGGACGGTCAAGAGCCGACTGAATCGGGCGCGGCTGTCGCTGCGGGAACTTCTTGTGAAAGACGAGGAACTTTTCCGAGCCTAGGCAGTCAAAGAGACCAGAGAAGACGAGGTCTATAGGGAAAATGAACGCCACCAAGGCAAAGGAGTTTTTCTCCGCATACTACGAAGGGTCGATCGACGCCGGACTGAAGCAGTCGTTCGAGCGCCGCCTCGCCGCCGATGCCGACCTTCAGGCCGAGTACCAGGCTTTCGCGCGGGCCATGGCCGAACTCGATGCCATCCGCGAGATCGAGATCGCGATCCCCGACGACCTCCACGAGCGCATTCAAGCCCGCCTCGACAAGCACGTCTTCGACCAGAAACGCTCCTCCCAACCCGCGCTGCTCTCGTGGTGGAGGCCCCTCGCCATCGCCGCCGTGGGCGCTTTGGCGATCTTTGGCGCCGTCCAATCGCTGACCAATAAGGGCGGAGGTCTCATGACGGGCGACGTCCTGTCGCCGAAGCCGGCCGAGGTCCCCCTCCGCGTGGAATCGATCGATGGCGTTCCCACGCTCTTCTACCGCCCCGCCGAGAAGCACACGTTGATCGTGCGCAATGTGTCGGACGGCACTGAGCGTGAGAGGCTCGAAGTCGATGGCCGGTTGCTGCGAAGCGAACTGCGCAACTCCGGAGCGTCGGCGAGCTTGGTCAGCATCGACGTCGGCGACGGCACCGTCCCGATGATGGTCGCCATTCCCGGTCGGCAACCGACGTCGCACGCGACGGGCCAGGGCACGATCCGGGAGTTCGTGCTGGCTCTGGCAGATCACTACCGCACCCCGGTGACCTTGCAGACGGGCAGTCCCGACCGCACGGTGGTGTGGGACTTCACCTCGACCGATCCTCTCGCCGACGCGGCGAAGGCGTTGAAGGACACCCGGTTCTCGGTGGAGCAGCGCTACTCCGGCGTGCTCACGATCCAAGAGCACGAGTAGATTTCCTCCCGCCTCACAGCGGGGCGCCCCCCTCGCGTCCCGCTCCCTTCCTCTACGGTAACCTGCTGTTATGCGCTGGTTGGATGGAGTGTTGATCGCTTTTGGCATCGTGAACCTGCTCGGGGGGCTCTACGGCTACTTCGGCGCGGGGAGCATGATGTCTCTGATCGGTGGGGTCGGGACCGGCATCGTCGTGATCGCCGGCGCCGCTCTTGCCAAGAGCCATCCGTCGGCGGGCTATGGCTTGGCCACCGTGGGAACGCTGCTCGTCGGCATCATGATGCTGAAGCGCTATCTGGAGACCCAGAAGGTGATGCCCGCGCTGATGCTGACCGTGCTGTCCGCCGTCGTGCTGGTGTGCCTCGTCGTCGGCCACTTCGCGGCGCGCAAACCCGCTTAAGTCAGAGGGGTTCCTTCGTCATCGAGCGGCACGCCCGTCGAGCGGGCGTGGCACCCCATCTGCACCCCATCTGCACCCCGCTCGGCACCTTAGTCGGTTCACGGTCCCGGAGGTGCCACACCCGCTAGACGGGCGTGCTCCCCGGCTGCGCGAACATCGGCATGGCCCGAAGCTCGGCCCTCACCGTGCCGGCAAATGTTTCGACCTCCACTTCCTCGCCGGCGAAGGCCGCTTCCCTTCGGATCATCGCGGCCGCCACGCGTCCCACGGTGCTCGTGACCTTGCCCGCGTCCGGACGCCGAGGGGATCGCACCGCGTCTCCGGCACGCACCGCTTCCTCGCAGACCAGCCCCATCCACGTGCGGTTGGTGTGCCCCCGGCTGTGCATGCGCATCAACACCTCTTGGCCGGTGTAGCACCCCTTCGTGTAGCTGATGTGGGCCTCCTGATAGGCCGGTCCCAGTTCCGGGGGCAACGTCTTCGAGTCCGTGTCGACGCCCAACAGGGGAATTCCCGCCTCGATGCGCAGGAGTCCGACCGCTGCCGGAGGAACGCTCGGGAATCGTTCGCCAAGAATCTGGAGGGCGGCGTCCGCCGATCCATCCAACAACAGGTCCCACCCGCCGACACCGCTGCGGTCCGAACGCAGACACCTGAGCGAGAGCCCCGCCATCTCTCCAACGCCGGAATCGAGCGACGGGAGCGACACCAGTTCCGACAGCCGCGCCGTGGCGCTCGCGCCTTGGACCGTCACCGCCGTGACGGGGCCGAGGGGTTGGGCGCGGACGTCTTCGAGAAACACCATCTCCTCGAACCGTCGCAGAACGGTCTCGGCCCCACCGGTCGGCAGGCCCAGAACGTAGGAATCGCCAAAGTCCCACAGCTTGCCGTCGGCAAGCAATTGCCCCGTGGGCGAGCAGAAACAGAGTTCGAGAGAGCCCCCGGGCTCGAGGGTTCGCAGATCGTTCGTCTGCTGGCCCTGCAACCACCCTTTCCGATCGTCGCCGACGATTTCGATCCAACTCCAGGATTCGAGGGGCCAGAAACCCGCGGAAACGCGCACGCGGAGCGCGTCCTCCTCGAGTTCGGCAAAGGTGGGGATGGGATCGGGAGTGGCCATGGCGATCGGGGCGACGTGCAACAATCGGGAGATGGGCGCCGCCTCTAGGTCATACGTCGAACCGCCGCGGGTCGTGGCGGCGGCATGAATCCCTGGATTCTGGCTGCGCTCTTCGGGCTCGGATACCACGCCGGCAAGGCGGAGGTCCAGCGCTTCGAACGCCTCGCAGCCGAAGAGATCGCGTCGAAACTGGACGGCGACGATCGCCACGTCCACGTGCAAACAAAGCTGAACGGCCTGATCGGGGGAGCGATGGGCGACCTCAAGCAGGTCACGATCCGCGCGTCGAACTTCTCGACGGCCGAGCTCCCGCTCTACACCGAACCCGATCGCCCGCGCAGCGGCCACATCCGAGAGCTGCGGCTCTTCTTGGACGATTTCCGGCTCGCGGGCTTGCGCGTCGAGCACCTCGAGGCGTCGATCCCCGATTGCCGCTACGACTTCGGGCTCGCCCAACGCCATCACACCGTGCGGCTCAGCCAAAGCGGAGTGGGGACCGGGTTGGTTCGCATTCGTGCGCCGGACTTGGAGGCCTACATCCTCCGCAAGTTCAAGGAGATCAAGCGGGTTTCGGTGCGGATCGAGAAGGACAAGGTGTTTGTCGAGGGGTACGGCGAGTTCATCGTCGTCCATACGAACTTCGAGGTCATCGCCACCCTGGAGTCGCCCGACGGGTCCCGACTGATGCTCGCCAACGCCGTGATCTTCTTCGACGGCCGGCGCGCGGACGCGTCCTCCGGAAAGGTCCTCCTCGACACGTTGAACCCCGTGGTGGACCTCGCCAAGGACCTCGGGCTGGCAGACGCCGTGCACGTCGAGAAGATCCGCCTCAAGGATGGGTTCCTCGAGGCGTCTGGGGCAACGAAGATCCCGTTGCGCCCGGGCGACCGGTATCCTTGAGCGAATGCCCGACGGCGCCAATCCCGATTTGACGGTGCTGATTCCGGCTCTCGACGAGCAGGACACGATTGGCGAAGTCCTCGACCGCATTCTTGCCCTTCCGCTCGACACGCAGATCCTGGTCATCGACGATGGAAGCACGGACCGCACTCCCGAGATCCTCGCTTCGTACGGCGATCGGATCGAGGTGCTCCGAAACGCCGAGCGCGGAGGCAAGGGCAACGCCATCCGCCAAGCGCTGCCCCACGCCCGAGGCGCGGCGGTGATCATCCAAGACGCGGACCTCGAGTACTTCCCCGAGGAGATTCCCAAGCTCGTGGCGCCGATCCTCGAGGGCAGGGCGAACGTCGTCTACGGCACCCGGTTCGCCGAGGGGCTTCCCAAGGGCATGGCGCTGCCCAACAAGATCGTCAACAAGCTCCTTGCATGGAGCGTCGGTTTGCTCTACTTCCGCAAGATCACCGACGAGGCGACGTGTTACAAGGCCTTCAAGCGCGAGGTGCTGCAGGCGATGCACCTCCAGTGCAGACGGTTCGAATTCTGTCCCGAAGTGACCGCCAAAGCCATACGGATGGGCGAAGAGATCGTGGAGGTCCCGATTTCGTACGTCCCGCGCACGAAGCACGCGGGCAAGAAGATTCGGTGGACCGATGCCCCCGAGGCCTTCTGGACGTTGCTCAAGCACCGCTTCGGACAGATCTAGTGTAGCGTCTCAATAATCTCAGGGCAGCGAGACCCGGGTTCAAAGGGGTGACCCGATATGAAACTCCCTTGGTTGCCGGAGCACGCCCGTCGAGCGGACGTGGCACCGCGCGATGCAGTCCCTTGGTTGCCGGAGCACGCCCGTCGAGCGGGCGTGGCACCTCGCTGCGCTATGCAGCTCCTTATGCCTGAACCACGGGCTCTGCCAGACGTCCAAGCGGGAAAGGCCCCGCGCTGCATGTGAACTCTCCCAAGTCGGCAGCCAAGGGGTCTTTTCAAACTGGACCGTTCCGGCCCTCCGCGACGTCTGAATCCACGGGATGCCGCAACACGTGCGCGAGTGGATCGAGCAACGGGAGTTGGAGACGCTCTCGCCCTTTGCCTTCAAGGCGTCGGAGAGCGTCGGGCGGCCGGTGCACGAGGACCAAGACCCCGTGCGCACGTGCTTTCAACGCGACCGCGACCGCGTCCTCCATTCCAAGGCGTTCCGCAGGCTCAAGCACAAGACGCAGGTGTTCATCGAACCGCGCGGCGACCACTACCGCACCCGGCTCACCCACTCCCTCGAGGTCGCCCAGATCGCCCGGACCATCGGTCGCGCGCTTCGGCTCAACGAGGACCTGATCGAGGCCATCGCTCTGGGCCACGACGTGGGACACACCCCGTTCGGCCACGCCGGGGAATCGGCCCTCGATGAGGCGATGCGCGAGGCGCGCGCCTCGGGGGCGATCGCGGAGAGCGACCCGTGCCCCGACGGATTTCGCCACTACGAGCAGTCGCTGCGCATCGTGGACGATCTCAGCCGCCTGAACCTGACCCACGAGACCCGGGCGGGGATCGGCGGGCACAGCAAGGGCCGGAAGGACCTGACGGCCTTCGACGGCGAACCCACCTCCACCCTCGAGGCGGCGGTGGTGCGAATCAGCGACCGCATCGCCTACATGAACCACGATCTCGACGACGCGCTCCGATCGGGCATGATCGAGGGCGTTCCGGAGGCGTTCGAGGCGATCGGACCCTCCCACTCGCGACGCATTGGAGCGATGGTCGAGGACGTGATCCTCAACAGCCGAGACCAACCCGCCATCAAGCTCTCGGCAGCGATGCTCGGGACCATGAACGAGATGAAGGAGTGGCTGTTCGAGAACGTCTACCTCGAATACCCGGTGCGCTACCCCGACCTCGCGAAGGCCAAGCGGCTGGTGCGGGAGTTGTTCTTCCACTTCCTTGAGCCGGGGACGCTTCCGCCCGGCTTTACCGGTGCTCAGGGCGCGATCGACTATGTGGCAGGCATGACCGATCGCTACGCGATGGACACCTACGCAGACCTGAGACTTCCGCGGGGATTCCGCGTCTCCGAGTAACCCCCTTGCACGCGTGGCGGTGGGGTATCACCGCACGCCCGTCCAGCGGGCGTGGCACCCGGTGCACCCGTGGCACCCGTGGCACCCGTGGCACCCGTGGCACCCGTGCACCCGTTGCACCCGTGGCACCCATTGCACCCGTGGCGGCGACGATTACCGCAGACTGACGCCCGGGTCGTCTTCGTCCTCTTGCGCGGCTTGGCGCTCTAACGTCGCGTTCCCGAGTTCCCGTCCCATCACAAACTCCTCGTCCACCACGACGGTGGCGCCCGAAGCCCGCAGATCGTCGACGAGTTGGTGGTATCGCGAGCGCGCGACGATGCGCAGGTGGGGTGCCCGGCGGCGGGCTTCGGAGATCACCAACTTCGCGACGGGTCCGTCGGGAAGAGCGACAACCAGCGTCTCAGCCGACCGGATCGATGCGCCTTCGAGGATGTCCGGGTGCGTGGCGTCGCCGATCCGCGCGGTCAGGCCCTGCGATTCGGCGCGCCGCACGAGCGCCGGATTCAGTTCGAGCACGAACACCGCCACACCCGCATCGGACAGAACCCGCGAGGCCGACTCCCCCGCCTCGCCGAAACCGACGAGGACCACGTGGCCGCTGCGCGCCGTCCTGGGACCGTGGCGTTCCTCGACCGCCAGGCGCCTTGGGGAGAAGAGCCGCACGGCCAGCCTCCGCGCCACGCCGGGCGCCGTGGCGACGAGCGTCGGAGAGGCGAGCAGGGTCGCGACGGAGGCCGAAGTGAGCACCTGCACCGTGTCGGGCTCGAGAACTCCCTTGCTGGCCGCCAACTGGAGCAGCACGAACGACAACTCCCCGACCTGGGCGAGCGCCAAGCCCGTGGCCATCGCATTGACGATCGTGAGCCCCGAGGCTCGCACCGCGAGAAAGCCGATGGTCGCCTTTCCCACAAGGACCAGGCCCGCGACGCCGAGCACCTGGAGCGGGTGGGCCACGATCCACGCCGGGTCCGCGAGCATGCCCACCGAAGCGAAGAAGAGCGTGACGAACAGCGTCCGCAACGGCAGCACGTCGACGCGGATCTGGTCGGCGAACGCCGACTCGCCGAGCAACATGCCGGCGACAAACGCCCCCAACGACGGGGACACGCCGACCGCATGCGCTCCGTAGGCCGCGGCGATGCACGTCGTGATCGCCAAGAGGATCGGCAGTTCCCGGTTCCGCGTCATGGCCCTGGAAAGCAGGGCGCGAGGCAACAGCAGAAGCAACACCAGACCGAAGGAGAGCACGACGATGCCGAGGTTGATCAGCACCGGAAGGCTGGCCCGGATCGTCAGGCCCGGCACTTCGGTGCCCAACGTGTTCACAAGAAGCACCAGCGGCACGAGCGCGACGTCTTGGACAAGCAGAATGCCGATCGCAGCCCGCCCATACGACGCGTCAAGGGCGTTCCTTTCGCGCAGCGCCCGCACGACGACCGCGGTGCTGCTCAGGGCAACGACGGCCCCGATGGCGATCGCACCCACCGGGTCCAGGCCGAACGCCACCGCCAACCCGAACGCCACGCTCCCGGTCAGCACGATCTGAATCGAACCGCCCACCAGGGCGATGCGCCCCATCTTCAGCATGCCCTTCCAGGAGAACTCAAGGCCGATCGAGAAGAGGAGCAACGCCACCCCGATCTCCGCCAGCGAGTGCACGGCTCCCGATTCGCGCACCACGCCCGCGACGCCGGGGCCCAAGACCACGCCGGCGGCGATGTACCCCAGCACGGCACTCTGTCGAAACCGCTCCATCAGCGCCCCCAAAAGGAACGCCGCGGCAAGCGTCGCGACAAGATCGAGCAGAAGTCCCCAGCCAGTCATCGGAGACTCGAAGGCTACCCGTGCAGCGCCTCAGCGCCCCTTGCGTGAGACTCTTCCTCCGCGCCTCAGCGCCTCAGCGTGAAACTCCCCCTTCCCCATAGCGCCCTTTGCGCCCCTTGCGTGAGACTCTTCCTCCGCGCCTCAGCGCCTCAGCGTGAAACTCCCCTTCCCCCATAGCGCCCTTTGCGCCCATTGCGTGAAACCTCCCCCCTCAGCGCCCCTGCGCCTCTGCGTGAAACTCCCCCTCCCCCTCCGCGGCCTCCGCGACCGCGTTGAAGAACTTCGGCCGCACCTGGGTGATCTTCAGGTTCTCGCTCGTCGGGTGCACGCGGTTGGAGAGCAGGATTCCAAACATCTTGCGCTCGGGGTCGGTCCACACGCACGTGCCCGTGTAGCCCGTGTGGCCGAACGACCGCATCGAGAACTTCGTGCCTGCCGAGGAGCCCTCCGCCGACTTCGTGTCCCAACCGAGCGCCCGCGTGCTTCCCTCCCCGACGCGGGCGGTGAATTTCTCGACGGTGGCGGGTTGGATGAGCTGCAGGTCGGCGTGACGACCGCCGTTCAGCAGCATCGTCAGGAACACCGCAAGATCGCCCGCCGTCGAGAACAGCCCCGCATGGCCGGCAACGCCCCCCAGCAACATCGCGTTCGGGTCGTGCACCTCGCCCTGGATGAAATCCTGCGCGTGCGGATGGGGGCAAGCGGTGGACCGGATCTCGAGACCCCGCATCGCGCGAACCTCCGCTCGCCAGGGTTCGACGTTCTCGGTGGGCGCGCAACGGCTTCGCACGGGTTCCGGCGGGTTGTACATCGTGTCGCGCATGCCAAGCGGTCCGAACACGCGATCCCGCAACAGGCTGTCCAGACTCGAGCCCGACACGCGCTCGATCACCTTCGCGAGCGTGATGATTCCCAGGTCGCTGTAAACGGTCTTCGTGCCGGTCGGGTACGTCAGCGGATCGGCGTAGATCGCGTCGAGCACCTCGGCGGCCTTGCGAAACTGACGCTGGTACGCGTGGAAGGCGGCAAGCCCCGAGTCGTGCAGCAGCAAGTTGCGGACCGTCACCTTCTCCTTGCCGTTCGCCCCGAATTCCGGGAGGGTCTGCGCGACGGGCGCGTCGAGATCGAGTTTGCCCGCATCAACCATCAGCATGGCCGCCGTCGTCGTGCCGACGACCTTGGACACCGACGCAAGGTCCCAAACCGTGTCCGTTTGGACGGGTTTGGATTCCGGGCACTGCATGAATCGCCCGAACGCCCGGGTCGAAACCGAGCCCAAGTGGCCCACCGCGTAGCACGCCCCGGGAAACGCCCCGTCGGTGATCGCCTCTTCGACGACTTTGTCTGCTGCCTGTAGGTCAATCAATGTCGATCTGCGCCTCCTTGATGTCCTGCCGGTCCATCGGGATGAAGAACAGCACCAGCATCCCGGGAACGGTGAAGAACATCACCGCGATGAAGAACCAGAGGAACCCATCGCCGGGGTGCGCGATCGCCATCGCCTCCTGCAGGTACCCGCTGATCGAGCCCGCCAGCAAGGCTCCCAACGCCATGAGCCCTGTGGCCACCGCATAGTTGGACGTGGGGTACCGCGACCCCTGCGAGACGAACATGAGGTACACGAGATAGGCCGACAAACCAAAGCCGTACCCGAACTGGTCCACGGCGATCACCAGTCCGATGGGATCGGTGAACGCCGACGAGAAGACGGTTCCGACATACGAGAACCAGGCGCCCGAGAACAGCGCGAGATTGTCCGGCGCGCTGGCCAAGGTCGCATCGATGTGGCTGGGCGGCCGGACGGACGCCAACCAGATGTAGGCGAGGTTCGGCAGGTTCAGCGAGAGCACCATCGGCCAGACGCTCTTCTTGATGCCCCACTTCGAGATGACCCATCCGCCGAGCAGACCGCCGATGGTGAGGGCGATGACGCCCACCGCCCCACCGATGGCTCCCTGCGCCTTGGTCGAGATGCCCATCCCACCCTCGACGACCGGCTTGAGCAGAAACGGCGCGGCCATCGTCGAGATCATGGACTCGCCGAAGCGGAAGAACAGGATGAACCCGAGAATCGCAACGATGCGCTCCTGCCGGAAGAAGGAGACAAACGCTTCGACGATCGGCACACGGTCTTCGCTCGCGCGTTCGCTGCCCGGCAGGTCGGCCGGCGGATGGGGCATGACCAAGGCGTTGACGATCGCGAAGACGCCGTACACGCCGGCGCCGACGAGCAGCGCCACGAACCAGGCGTGGGGGATGTTGCCGCTCCGCTCCTCCAGATCGCCGGCGATGTAGACGAGGCCGAAGGTGGCGAAGAGCGTTCCCAACCGAAACGCCGCCGAGCGGATGCCGACGAAGAACGCCTGGCGCTTCTTGTCGAGGGCGAGCAGATAGAAGCCGTCGGCCGCGATGTCGTGCGTGGACGAGAGGAACGCGGTGACGAAGAACACGCCGATGCTTCCGGCAAAGAACCACGATTGGGTGATGGTGAAGGCCACCGCCACCAGGCTGAGGGCGATGAGGAGCTGCATGCCGACGATCCATCGGCGTTTCGTGGAAGTCACCTCGACGAACGGAGCCCAGAGCGGCTTGAGCATCCACGGAAGTTTCAGCAGGCTCGTCCACAGTCCGAGCGGGCCCGTCCCGACCCCCAGTTTCGTGTACATCGCACCCGCCATCCCCTGGATGATCATCACGGGAACGCCCTGGAGAAAGTAGAGGACGGGAACGTACGACCAGGGGTTTTGCTTCGCGTGGCCTTCGGCGTCCGACGCCTCGACGGGCCGGGTTTCGGACTCGACACTCATCGACGCGAAGTATAAACCCAGTGGCCCCGAACTTGAAACCCACCGCCCGTGCGCGGGACAATAGAACGTGCAGTACCGCAGCCCCCGGTGGATCCTCCTGTCGACGATCGCCGTGCTGGGCGCCTGCGGGAAACCTGCGCCGCCGCCCGCAGTCACCCACACCGTCGACCCGTGGGTGCTGGATGTGATCGACGCGACCGCCCCGACGCCTGCCCTCCTCACCAACGGCCTCCTCGGGCTGCGGCTTGGGCGGGATGGTAGCGGCTATGGGCCGAACGGCAAGAGGCTGCCCACCTTCACGATCGACGGCTATCAAGCCGCGGGCGAGGAGAAGCTCGAAGCCCAGGCGCATCCGTTCCTCGTCCGCTGGACCCTCGACGGTGAGACGCTCCTTCCCGATCGGTCGCGCCCGTACTCGCAGTCGCTCGACATGCGCACGGGGGTCCTCACCACCCGATGGGAATCCCACGACGTCCGCTTCGAGTGCCGCTCGATCATCGACCCCTTCCGAAAGATCGCGAGCCAGTCGTGGTGGGTGGTGTCCCCGAGCCGCGGCCTGCTGGAGTGGCACACCGTGGCCGACGGGTTCCCCAACCGGCTTCGGGTGCGCAACCTGATCGATGGCACCCACTCCGAGGAGATTGCCGCGGGGCGCTACCGGGCGCCCAGGCCGGGCAAGCCGTTCCTCTTCGAGCGGATCGCCACCTACGAGCCGGGGGTCATCCCCAGCGTGGCCCAGATGGAGGCCGAGAGCCAGCGCGTCTGGAAGGAGCGGTGGGAAACCGACATCGAGATCGACGGGCCGGTGGAGGACCAGCGCGCGATCCGATCGTTCCTCTACTACCTGCAGTCGTGCGTGAATCCAAAGGCTCCGCGGGCCGTGAGCCCGATGGACCTCTCGAGCGAACGCTACTTCGGCCACGTGTTCTGGGACGCCGACGTGTACGTGTTTCCTGCGCTCGCCCTTGTCGCGCCGAACGCCTCGGCCACCATCCCGCGGTACCGGCTGAGGATGGAGGCTGCGGCGCGAGACAACTTCCAGCACTGGCTGGCGTCCGGCCGCCCGGTGGCGGGCGTAAAACTGGGCGGTAAGACGCCGGAGTCGCCCGCCTGGCCCGGAGTGATGTACCCCTGGGAATCAAGTGTGACCGGCAAGGAGACGGTGCCCGGCGACTCGCGCTTCGAGCACCACATCACGGGCTCCGTCGCCTGGGGGCTCCGCCTGGCGGCTGCCCTGGGGTTGGCGGACGCAAAGGCGGTGCAGCGCGTGCGCAGGGAGGCCGCCGCGTTCTATCTCAACCGCATCGTGCGCCGCCCCGACGGCCTGTTCAGCCTGCCCAAAACCATGAGTCCCGACGAAAACCACATCGGAGACGACGACCTTTACACCAACGTGCTGGCGCAGCAGCTCATCGACGAGAACACGCCCAGTTCCCGCCGGCGGCCCACCTTGATCCGACCGAAGGACGAGACCTCCCTGCTCACCTACGCGGACGACCCTGTTCGCGGGTACAAGCAGGCGGCCGCCGTGCTGGCGATCTACCCGTTGCAAGACCCGGGAGCCGAGAAACAGTCTCGAGCCATGATCGAGCGGTTTGCTCCCAAGACGACCGTGAACGGACCCGCCATGAGCGATTCGATCCACGCAGTGATCTGGGCGCGGCTCGACGAGGGCGCGCGAGCCTACGAGACGTGGAGGAAAAGCTGGGTGCCGTTCACCGACCACCCCTTGATGCTCTTCAGCGAAAAGCGCAGGCTCGAGACGACCTACTTCACGACGGGCGCGGCGGGCGCCCTGCAGTCCGTCCTGTACGGATTCCTCGGAATTCGCATCGATTTTGGGCAGGAACCGGTGGCGGATTGGTCAAAATCACTAGAAGGAAGGGCTTGGATATCGGTAACACCCCACCTGCCCCCATCTTGGAAAAGCGCGAAGCTGAAGAACTTCTGGGTTCTCGGCCATCGCTACACGCTCACCGTCGACCATCGGGGCGTACGTGTGACTGAAGGAGACCCATAACAAATGCCAAATGTTGTTCTAACCATCGACTGCGAAGGAGCCCACCACGATCGCTGCTACACCGGCGAGTACATCAAGGTGCTGGAGTCGGAGTTCGTCCCCGCCTCCTGGATGATCCACGTGTCGATGAAGGACCCCAGCGCGAATACGAACCTTTACTATCACGAGTACACGCACAAGATTCCGAATTGGCACGAGATCGGAATGAAAGTGAACTTCGAGAACGAGCGCGGCTACGTCGAGGACCCCAAAGAGCGCGGCAACATCATGTGGATTGCCAAGGACACGCTCAAATCCCACCTGATCAAAGCCACGAGTTTCCGCGCGGGTTGCTTCGCCCTTCTGCCCAGCGACATCCCCTATCTCGAAGACATCGGCATCGTGGTCGACAGCTCGATCGTCCCGGATGCGAATTACAAGATGTTCGTCGATTGGCAAGGCGCCCCGCACGAGCCGTATCACAGCGACGGAGAGGACCTGAAGAAGGAAGGTTCGAACAACCTCCTCCACGTCCCCATCGCCACGCACGGCGGCGAGATGGGCTACCTGGACAACGGGTTCGACGCGCTGCAGCCCCTGTTCGAAGCCAACCTCGGCCGCGAAGTGATCTGCCTGGGCGTCCGCGACTATCACGACTCGGTGGACGATCTGCAGAAGACGATCCGGTACTTCCGCAAGCACGGGGCGCACTTCACGACGCTGACCCAGGCCGCCAGCGAGCACTACGAGCACCACGAGGCGTTCGCGGGGGTTTAGTGGCGACAGCGGCAACAGGTACACGCGGGTTCCGCGTGTACCTGGAGATGATCAAGATCGAACACTCGGTGTTCGCCCTTCCCTTCGCCCTGATCGGCATGCTGTGGGCCTCGGGGTGGCCGGGGGGGCGCGTGTTCGGCCTGATCGTGCTGGCGATGGTCGCTTGCCGAAGCGCGGCCATGGCCTTCAACCGGATCGCGGATCGCGACGTGGATGCGCGCAATCCGCGAACGGCGATGCGGGCGTTGCCGGCAGGTTTGCTCCAACTCCGCACCGCGAACCTCTACTTCTACGCGAGTTGCGCGCTCTTCTTCCTGGCCGCGGCCCTGCTCAACCCGCTCGCGCTCGCGCTCAGCCCCATCGCCTTGGGCGTCACCCTGTTCTACAGCGTCACCAAGCGGTTCACCCCGCTGTGCCACTTCGTGCTCGGGCTGAGCCTCGGCATCGCTCCCGCGGCGGCGTGGGTCGCCTCGACCGGGTCCCTTTCGTGGCAGATCGTCCCCTTGGTCGCCGCCGTCATGCTCTGGACCGCCGGGTTCGACATCCTCTACGCGCTGCAGGATGTGGAGTTCGACCGGGCGAACGGTCTCCGCTCGCTGCCCGAGACCCTGGGCCGGGCGCGAGCCCTGGCCGTCAGCCGGGCGTGCCACGTGCTGGCGGTGGGGTTTCTCGCAGGCGCGGGGTGGGCCATCGGCGCGGGCCCCTTCTACTACGTGGGAGCGGCCGTGGCCGGATCGCTTCTCGCCTACGAACAGAGTCTGGTCTCGCCCGACGATTTGAGCAAGATCAACCTGGCGTTCTTCACGTTGAACGGGTTCGTCTCCATCGGGCTCTTCGTCTTCGTGCTCCTCGATGCCTGGGCCTAGCCGCCGGACGCGCGAGGGGTACGATGGGCGGGTGGAGCGGGCACCCTTCGGTCGAACCAACCTTGAGTTGCCGCGCCTCTGGCTCCGTCTCGCAACCCCCGACGCCCCGTCCCTTCTCGACGGGTTGATCGAAGCCGCGACGGGCACAGGCGCCCCGCTCGACGTCAGCGCTCCCGCCGCCCTTTGGGGAAGCCGCTTGCGAGGCGCCTCCAACCCCCTTCTCGTGCGCGCGGCGCTGGCCCTGGAGCGCACGGCAGGTGGTTCGCACAGCGCGGGTCAAGTCGAAGCCCACCTGTTTGAAACGCTCTGCAGCCTGCAGCGCGAACGGGTGGACTTCTACTTCCTCCGCATCGACTCGCGACTCGACGAGAACCAGTTGGCCGGAGCGTTGGAAGCGTTGGAGAACGCTCGTGCCGAGGGTCACCTGCGATTCCTGGGGCTGGAGTTCGGAGGAGACGGGACCGCGGCGCGTTCGGCGTGGCACCTCCACGATGCGTTCGAATCGGTGATGCTTTCGGACACGAACCTGGACGCATCGTTGGCCGCGCATGTGGAAGCCCTCGCCGCCGAACGTCGCGTGGGGCTCGTGCGATCCATCGCCAGGGTCCCCGGGGACGAGATTTCGATTGTCGAGGCCCTCCGCCCGCTGCACCCGATTCTTGTCCCGGTCTCCACGGCCGACGAGATCAGGGAGTTCGCCGCGGAGTTGGCGGGAGCGGCCTCGTGAGGGTGGGAGTCGTCGGACTCGGCGCGTCGGGGCTGCGCGCCGCGATGCTCCTTCGCGCGGGCGGGGCCGAGGTGGCGTTGTTCGAGGCTCGCGATCGCGTCGGTGGCCGATTGATGAGCCCGACCCGCGACGGACGCGTGCTGTACGATGCGGGCGGCGAGTGGGTCGATGCGGACCATCGACGGGTGCTGGATTTGTGCGGCGAGCTGGATGTCGCGCTGGATGCCACCGGCTTCTGGCCCGGCCGGGTGGTCTACCGCGACGACGAGAGCACCGAGGATCTGCTCTGGGCCGACGCCCTCGAGGACGACCTTCGGGTCGAAGGCGCGGCCCGCGAGCTGTGCCGCAATCTCACCAACCCCCCTTGGCGCAACGAACGCCACGCCTCGCTCGATCGGCGCACGCTGGACGATTTCCTGCGCGAGCATTGCACCAGCGAGCGGGGGCTCTGGTGGCTCCAAGCCAAGAACCGGTCGGACGAAGGGCAGGATCCGGAGCGCGTGAGCCTCTTGGGATGGCTTTGCGGGTACCTGCACTATCTCGATCGGGACCCCGCGGCCATGAGCGCCTTCCGCCTTTCGAGCGGCATGGCCTCCTTCTGCGAAGCCATGTCGCATGCGACCGGCCTGGAGCCCCGGTTCGGATCGGTGCTGCGCCATGTGCGCCAAGACGCCGGCGGTGTGACGCTCGAGTTCGAGGAGGGCAGCGCCCGCGTCGACGCCGCGGTGCTCACGTTGCCGCCACCCGCGCTCGAGCGCGTCGTGTTCGATCCCCCGCTCGCCGTCGCCAAGCGGTGCGCCATCGAGGCTTGCCGTATGAGTCCCGCGATCAAGATTGCGTGGGAGTTCGACGAGCCGTGGTGGCGGGATTCGGGCTGGAACGGAAGGATGCTTTGCGACCGTCCGGTCCAGCAGACGTGGGACGGGTCCCGAAGCGACGTCCCCATCCTGTGCGCCTACATCGGGGGTTCGCAGGCCGCCCGGTGGCTGGAGTCGAGCCATCCCGTCGAGGATGCGCTCGCCGTGCTGGACGAGGTGGCGCCCGGGGCCAGGCGCCGCTTCGTCCAGGGTTGGTTGCACGCCTGGCCCAGCGATCCCTACTCGGGCGGGGCCTTCTCGCACCTCGCTCCCGGCTACGCTCTGGAGTTCATGGAGCACATCGGCCCGGCCGAAGGGCGGGTGCACTTCGCCGGAGAGCACACCTCGCTCTGGACCGGGTTCATCGAAGGAGCGTTGGAGAGCGGCGAACGGGTCGCCCGGGAGATCTTGGATGCGTAGATGGCTGACCGGGTTTCGGTGGGGTTTCGATGGCGAACTCCAGTCGATGCTGATCGACGAAGGTCGCGTCCTGCATCGAGGTCCTGTGGGACCCGCTCCCGACGATGCCTCGGTGGAGGACCTTGGGGGCGCCTGGGTCCTTCCGGCGTTCAACGACGCGCACTGCCACATCCTCCCCACCGGCCTCGATCTGCAAAAGCTCTATCTGGGCGGATTGAGAACCCACGAAGAGGTGCTCGATGCTGTGCGCGACCGGTTGCCCGGCGTCGAGGAAGGGGACTGGCTGCTCGCCGTCCACTACGACCAAACGCGATACCCGGGGGTCGAGCATCTCCACCGCGACCAACTCGACGCCCTCTCGACCACCGTTCCCATTCTGCTGCGCCACTCGAACGGCCACGCAAGCGTCGCCAACAGCGCGGCGCTCGCCGCCGCGGGCGTGGACGAGACCACGTCCGACCCGCCGGGAGGTTCGTACGTTCGGGATGCCGCCGGACGGCTGACCGGTGTTCTTTTGGAGCGCGCCCACGAGCACGTGTCGCACGCCAAGCCGATGCCCAATCTCGAAGAGATGGTGGAGGCGATCCTGGAAGCCGCGCGCGCGATGCGCGCCTACGGCATCACGTGCGCCGCGGACATGATGACCGGCCAGTGGGACCTGGATCGCGAACTCGAGGCCTTCCGGCTGGCCAGCGAGCGAGACTGCCCCATCCGTCTGCGCCTTTACCTCCAGTGGTCCACGGTGTTCGGGCCCCGCGCGATGTCTCGGGAGCGTTTGCAGGAGCATGTCGATTCGATGCGGCCCGAGCGTTGCAAGGTCGCAGGGATCAAGATCTTCGCCGACGGAGCGATCGGCTCGGCCACCGCCGGCATCTACGGTCGGTTCTTGACCAGCACCCCGGAAGGCGAGATCGACGGCCAGATGATCTACAAACCCGAGCGGCTTCGCTCGATGGTGGCGAAGGCGCACGAGGCGGGCTACTCCGTGAGCGTGCACTCGATCGGGGACCGTTCCACCGACCAGGTGATGGACGCTTTCGAGGCGGTCGACGAGCCCTCGCGCCATCGTCTGGAGCATGCGATGCTCCTGTCCGATGCGCAGATCGAGCGGCTTGCGGAGATCGGGTGCCACGTGGCGATGCAGCCCGAGTTCCTCCATCAGCTCGGACACGCCTATCAGCGCCAGCTCGGTCCTGAGCGAGCATCCAAGATCAAGCGCATGCGGAGCGCACTCGACGCGGGCATTCGGTTGAGCATCAACTCCGACCGTCCCATCGTTGCCGGCGACCCCTGGATCGGTGTGCGTACCGCGGTTCACCGCCCGCCTGGGTTCGATCCCGCGGAGAACCTCTCCGCGGTGGAAGCCCTCAACGCCGCGACCGCGGGCGGGGCCGACGCGTGCGACGACGGCGAGGAGTTTGGCCAGCTCGAACCTGGCCAGTGGGCGGACTTCCAAGTTCTGGCCACGGACCCCACGGAGCTGACCCCGATGGGTGAGGGGGCGTCCCCCAGGCTCCTCACAAGCGAACGAGCCTAACAGTTTCCCCAAAGGTCCCGGGGGGCTGTTTTGCGGAACCGCCGCCCCTCCCCAATCGTTAGAAGAAGTGACACATATCCTCCTTCCCCCTCGAGGATGGATTCGATGAACTCGGAGCCTGACTCGAGCCGCCCTCGCCTCGCAAGCGGGGGCGGTCCCATTTTGGGGGTCGCTTAGGAGCCGGAGCGAGTTGCGGGCTGCGAAGGCAGAGGCTCCTCGAACCGCAATCGGACCTCGACCCCTTTCTGCTCCGTGCTCGACGGCGCGGTCACATCCAGCACGTAGGCGAACTGGGGCTGGATCAGCCAGGGCAGGTCCACGCGAAGCCGCTCGCCCTTGACGGGAGCATGGGCGCTGGCGACCTTGGCGCCAAGTTCGGAGAGATCCACGAGGACCGCCCGCTCTCCGTCGATGTCGGCGCGAAGGCCCGAGAGGTCTTTTCGGCGCGGGGTGTCGCGCCGCTCGCGAAGCTCGATTTTGCCGGGGCGACGGATGAGAAGGCGCCAGGGCTCGCTGGACCGCTCGAGCACTTCCGAGCGGAAGTGGCGAATGCCTTGCGCGGTGACGATCTCGCACCTCAGCTCCTCTCCCACCCGCACGGGCACGTGGTGATCGCGCTGGAGGGGTGCGCTCAGAAGCCATCCACCCTTCGTTTCGCCGAGGAACACGGACCGGTACACCGCGGCGCCCGAGCGGAATCGAACGACGGTGTTGATCTGGGGCGCCATGGCCGGCTTGCGGCGAACTGCGGTCCACGCATAGGCGGCACCGAATGAGGCGGAAAACGCCAGGGCCAAGGTTCCGAGGATCTGAAGGCTGTCGTTCACGGGTCTACTCTCCGCGCGCCGAACCCTCGCTTGCCGCGAGCTCTCGAGCCAGTGAGAGGTTCTTCAGCGTTTCGCCCAAATTGATGGTCGCTTCGCCGAGGAGTCCTTCATCCCCGTCCTTGAGAAAAGTTCGGATCTCGCTGAGAGTCTGAGCGAGCAATTTCAGTGCCAAATCTCGCCGTTCGAACGACCGTCGGTGCGATTCCGGAACCTCGAGCTGGGCTTGGAGGGCCACGATGCCCTGGAGCTGGGTCCATCGCTGTCCGACGACCTTTGCGACCTCCGCATCTTTGGGCCGAACACGCGCGATGGGAATCAGGTCGCGCAATTGGGAGCAGGCGTCCGCCCCGAACTGGTCGAGCAACGTCGCCACCAGTCCATAGCGCCTCCCGGCGTCGATCGGCTCGTCCAGGCTGAAGGCGCGCGAGCGTTTCAGATCCTCCGCCGCCTCGTCGATCTTGCCGTTGAGTGCGGAGGCGACGGCCCGCAGGAAGTACGCCTCGTTGGTGGGGGAGAGTTCGATCGCAGCGGAGAGGTGTTCGACCGCTCCGTCCGGGTCGAGCATCCGAAGCCGAACCTCTCCCAAAAGCAATCGCGCGTCGGGATTCTGGGGGGCCCGCGCAACCAGCTCGTTCACACAGTCCTGGGCGGTTTCGAGTTGGCCGGCCTCCAGCGCCGCCTGCGCGGCGAGGGCCCAAAGGTGCGGCCGATCGGGGATGAGTTGCGCGGCCGCTTGGGCTTCGGTGCAGGCCAACTCGGGTCGACCCATGTGCAGCAAGAGTTCGATGAGGCGGCGGCGGCGCTCGACGTCGAGCGGTTCGGCGTCGATCGCGTCGCGAACGGCCACCACGGCCGACTCGTAACGTCCTTCCTTTGTCAGCCCCTCGACCGTCGCCAGAAGCTCCTTGTTGTCCACCGTGCCCGGGGTGGGAGTATCCACACCGGCGGGCATCTGCCCTTGAGCGGGTTGGGGCGTGCCGACGAGCGGCTCGACGGGAAGGGTCCGCAGCGGCTCGGTCTGCAGCTTCATCGCCCACGTGCGCGCAAGGGACCGGATGCCGTTCTCGGGATCGGAAACGCTGACGATGAACTCGCTGGCCACTTTCGACGCGGGCGCGATGGCCGCAAGGGCGCTCTCGGCCCACGCGCGACCGGACTCGTTGCTCGAGCCGGGGGTCTTCGCGTCCGGATCGATCCACACGATGCTGCCGCGGCGAAAGAGCAGGCCCCGCGCCCGGACCTTCTCGCCCTCTCTCCAAGCCGACACCACGAACACGTAGTCCGCATGCATCTTCGCGGCACCCTGCAGGACGACTTCGAGCGGGGGGTTGCCACGCGGTTCGGGAACGAGCTTCTCCTCGACGGCCGTTCGGAAAATCGGATCCTCGAGGCTCCACACGATCGGCTCGACGCGTCCACCGTCGCGCAGCTCCTGGGCGAGGAAGTGGCCGATCGGCACGTTGGGGTTGGCCCCTTCTGGCCCGGCGACCTGCGCCTGCACGATGAGGAACGCCGGCACCGCGAGAGCGGATGAGGCAACGGAAACCGTCACGAGAGCGAGCAGGAGTTTCGCCGTGCGCACGGTTAGCCGCCCTGGAGGATCTTCAGCGCGGTCTTGCACGCGTCGAGACCCGTCTTCGCCGAATCGCCCTGACCGGCCTTGATCTGCGAATCGAAGGCGGCGACGGCGCGGGTGTAGGCGGCCACGGCCTCCGGCTTCTTGTTGAGCCGCTCGTAGCACTGCCCAAGGCGCTGGTTGGTCGAGGCGGGGTCTCCTCCCCGGCGAAGGAGCTGCTCGTAGGAGCGCGCGGCGTCCTCGTACTTGCCGAGCTGGTACTGCTGGCGTGCCGTTCGGCTCAGGGCCTCAACGCCGTTGCCGTCGATGGACGACCCGCCGACGCCGGCCGGCCGGCCGGTGCTGACTCGGATATCGATGATCCCCGGGTTCTCTCGGGGAGGCTCGGTCACAGGGTCACGCCGCAGGACCGGATCGACCGGATCATCGGCCCCGGTGGGGCGGGGCGGGCTTTGCTGTTGCTGGGCCGAGGTGTCGACCGGGCGCGTTTCCACGGGACCGATCGGGCCTTGGGGCTGCACGGGCCGGAAGCCGTCGGGACCGACACTCGGAAGCGTTGAAGGGACATTTCCCAAGTTGGGCGTGGCGATCCCGTTGCCGGTTCCGGCGGGCGCCTGCGTCGCGCCCTCCGGGGCGGGGTTGGCGACGCCCGGCTCCGTGGTCGCCGGGCTGTCCGCCTGGGACGGCAACGCTCCGGGCGGGAGCCCTTCGAAGCCTTTGAGGTTGGGTTGGGCCGCGACCGTCTGCGGATAGTCGTCGCTCGGGGTGCTCCCGGTCAGCACGGCCGCGATCGAGGCCCCCGCGGCTACCAGCACGACGGCGGCAACGGCCCCGAGGATCGCCCGCGGGCGGTTCGACTTGGGCACCGCGGCGGCCCGGCCTGCGAGGTGGTTTCGGAGCTGGGTGATCTTGATCTTGTCGAGTGCGGAGTCGGGATTGAGCGCGACGACCCCTTCGTAGCACTCCAGGGCTTCGGCAATCTGCCCTTCCCGTTCATGGCACATGCCCTTCAGGGAGAGCGCGGACGCGGACGCGGGATTGGACTTCGTCGCGGACTCGGCGATGAGCAGGGCCTCCTCGGTGCGGCCCTCGTTGAACGCATGGAACCCTTGGGCGATCAGGGCGTCGAGTTCGGCGGCCGCCGTCGCAACATCGGTCGCATCCAGCTCCTTGCCGCACTGGCGACAGAATTTGCTGTCCAGGCTGTTTGAATAGTTGCACTGATTGCACGCGACCACGTAGCGCCTCCCCTCGGTTGAGCCCGAGAGCTTTATGCACGAGCGGCCGGATCGGCCTCCCTGTGCATTGTACCAAAGGGTCCTCTAGAACCCACGGATGAAGGACGGTTCAGAACCCTGTCCGTGTTCGAGGATTGCATGCGTATACTGGCGCCATGTCGTCCGAAACCGTTCTCCGCACTCCGCTTTTCGACGCCCACGTCGCCGCGGGCGGGCGTATGGTTCCCTTCGCGGGCTACGAAATGCCGGTCCAGTACACGGGTGTCATCGCCGAAGCCAAGGCCGTCCGCGAATCCGCCGGCATGTTCGATGTCAGCCACATGGCGCGTCTTTGGTTCCGAGGCGAGCGCACCCTCGAGTTCCTCGAGTGGATCACGACCAACGACGTGGCGAAGCTGGAGGATGGACGCGGCCAGTACTCGCTGCTGCCGAACGAGCGTGGCGGCGTCGTGGACGACATCATCGTCTATCGCGTGGACGAGCACGTCTACCGTATGGTCGTCAACGCGGCGAACCACGCCAAGGACGTCGCGTGGATCTCGAGCCACAACGCGTTCGACGTGGCGATCGAAGACGAGACGGACCGCACGGCCATGATCGCGGTCCAAGGGCCCCGTGCCGTCGAGATTCTGGCGTCGATGTGCAACCGCCCCGATTCGTTGCGGGAAGCCCCGCTCTTCGGGTTGAACGACGTGACCATCGCCGGCATCGCGTGCTTCGCCCCCCGGTCGGGCTACACGGGCGAGGACGGCTTCGAGCTGATCTGCGCCGTGCACGACGCCCAGCGGCTGTGGGACGCGTTGCTCGAGGCCGGCGTCACGCCGTGCGGTCTGGGTTCGCGCGACACGCTGCGGGTCGAAGCGGGACTTCCCCTCTACGGGCATGAGCTGACCGACGACACCAACCCGATCTCCACGGGGCTGGGGTGGGTGGTCGGCAAGACCAAGTCGTTCCTCGGATGCGAGCCGATCCAGACCGCAAGGGCGGAGGGCACGGCGACGAAGTTGCACGGCGTCCGCCTGGAGAGCAAGCGGCTCCCGATGCCCGAGATGGGCGTGTTCGTCGACGGCGCGCAGGTGGGAGCGGTGACGAGCGGCGTGTACTCGCCGACCCTCGAGTGCGGCATCGGATTCGCCTATGTGGACGCAGGCGTGAAGCTGGGAACCCCCATCACGGTGGACATCCGAGGCAAGCACGAGCCCGGCACCCTCGTCAGCAAGCGATTTCTGAAGTAGTCCTCGGCCCTGGGAGTGCGCGCGCTTGCGCGCCGCCCTGTATCCGCGCGACTTGTCGCGAGTCCGGAAGGCCGGGCGAGCCCGGCCCGGAGCAGGGCGACGCGCAAGCGCGCGCACTCCCAGGCACGAAGGACGAAGGACGAAGGACGAAGGACGAAGGACTATCCCTGGCCGAACAGCCGTCCGCGGCGCGGGCCGCGATTGGGGAGCGTCAGCGCCACTTGGCCGTTGCGCGCGGCATTGCGGCCGCGCCCGGTGGTGAAGTGGTTCGTATACACCTTCTTTTGAGCCTCCATCCGCATGGGGGAGTGCTCGGAGAGGGTGAGTTCGGTCCGCAACAACCGCTCGATGTCCCGCACGTACTTCTGCTGATCGGGGGTCGCGAGGGTGATCGCGAGCCCGTCCGCGCCGGCCCGACCGGTGCGGCCGATGCGGTGCACGTAGTCTTCGGCTTTCTCGGACACGTCGTAGTTGATCACGACCGAGATCTCCTTGACGTCGATGCCTCGCGCCGCGATGTCCGTGGCGACGAGCACTCGGTATTTGCCGCTCTTAAAACCGTCCAGCGCCGCGCGCCGCTGGGCGAGCGTGCGGTCGGAGTGAAGCTCCGCCGAGGCGTGGCCCATGCGGAACACGCTGCGAGCGATCTTGCGGGCCCCGTGGCGGGTGCGCGCAAACACCAACACGCTGCCCTTGTGCTTGTTCAGCAGGTTGGTCAGCATGTCCGGCTTGTCCTCTTTGTTGATGATCACCAACTCCTGGACGACTTCCGCGGCAGCCGTGCCCGCGCGGGCGACCTCCACGGTGGCCGGCTTGACCAGGTACTGGGCGGCGAGATCGGCGATCTCGCGCGGCATCGTGGCGGAGAACAGCATCGTTTGGCGATGCTTCGGCACGCGGTCCAGGATGCGGCGAACCGCCGGAGCGAAGCCCATGTCCAGCATCCGGTCGCCCTCGTCGAGCACGACGATGGAGACGTTGCCAAGGTCCACCGTGCGCTGCTGCATGTGGTCGAGCAGGCGCCCCGGCGTGGCGATGATCACCTGGGGCCGAGAGCGGAGCTGGCTGACCTGCTTGCCCATCGACGCGCCGCCGATGATCAGCGCCGTGCGAAGGTTCAGTTGGGTGAGGACTTCTTGAATCTGGAGCGCGAGTTCGCGCGTGGGG
Organism: Fimbriimonadaceae bacterium; assembly: GCA_023957775.1. Taxonomy (NCBI): domain Bacteria; kingdom Bacillati; phylum Armatimonadota; class Fimbriimonadia; order Fimbriimonadales; family Fimbriimonadaceae; species Fimbriimonadaceae bacterium. The sequence goes on from JAMLGR010000003.1 coordinate 132,024, forward strand.
GCCAAGACGAGAGCGACTTCGCCGGAGCGAAGGTTCGCTGCGATCGGCAGGCCGAAAGCGAGGGTTTTGCCGGTGCCTGTTTGGGCGATGCCGACGAGGTCCCGACCTTCCAGGGCAAGGGGAATCGCTTCTTGCTGGATGGGAGTGGGAGTGACGAAACCGAGGCGATCCAATTTTTGAAGGAGGCTCGGAGCGAGTGCCAGGGCTTTGAAGCCTTGGGCTTTCTGAGTTTCAAGCATAAAAAACGGCCGGTGCAGAGAGCATCTGCTCAGGCCTTCCCCTATTATGACGCTTTCTGAGGAAAACTGTTGCATTGGCCCTACGACCGGTGCCTTACGGCCCTCCGCCGATGCCCCCACATCGCAACCAACCGGCAACCGACCCTACGGACGGCGCCCTCGCTCGCCGATATGTCTGATAGGCCGAATCAGCGTATTCGGACGACGGTTCATGGATCGAGCCGTGAAACAGCGAACGGACGCGCGGAAGGAACGAACCGACCGTGCAGTTTTTGGACAATCTCATCGGGCCGACCATCACCAACCTCTCGAAGGCGATGGACCGAGCCACCGAACGCCACAGCGCGTTGACCGCGAACCTCGCGAACGTCAACACGCCCGGCTACAAGCGCCGCGACGTGGACTTCGGGATCGTCCTCGAGGGCGAGATGAAGCGCCCGTCGCACCTCGAGCAGTGGCGCCAGGCCAGCGCCCAGCGGACCTCCTCCGGCAGCATCCAGGCCAACGGCAACAGCGTGAACCTCGAACAAGAGGTGATGGCGCTCGCCGAAACGGAGCTTCGCTACCAAATGCTGACGGACATGACCGCCAGCTACTTCCGCAACCTCAAGAACGTGATCAAGGAGGGACGCTAGCCCATGAACTCGCTCAACCAGGCGATGCGGGTCAGCGCGAGCGGCATGTACGCCGAGCGCTTCCGCATGGACGTCATCTCGTCCAACATCGCCAACGCCAACACCGTCGGCAACCCGTCGCATCCGGGCTACCAGCGGCGCATCGTCGAACTTGCGGGCTCGCAAGACGGCGTCCGCGTCACCGCCGTGCGTACCGATCCCACGCCCGGGCGCATCGAAATGGACCCGAGCAGCCCCTACCGCGACGCTGAGGGCCAGGTGATGTTCAGCAACGTGGATCCCATCAAAGAGATGGTGAACATGCTCAGCGCGGGCCGCGCTTACGAGGCGAACATCGCCGCGTTCAACTCGGCCAAGAGCATGGTCCGCAGCGCGCTCCAGATCGGAAAGCTCTAGGCCCCAGGAAACCAGAACCATGAGAATCAACCCCGCTCTCGCAGACCTCAGCAAGCTGACCAACACGGTCAAGCCCGTCGGTGGCGAGGAGAAGGGGAACGGCGACTTTGCGCAGACGTTGATGGACGTCTTGAAGGAGGTCAACTCGGCCCAGGGCGATGCCCAGGCCAAGAGGGACGCCTTCCTGACGAATCGACAACCGGTGGAATATCACGACTTGATGATCACCATGGAACGCGCAAGCACCGCACTGCAGCTCACGTTGCAGGTCCGCAACAAACTGCTCGAGGCGTACCAGGAGATCAACAGGATGCCCGTCTAGGGCCGTGGCTTTCACCGTGTTCGTGATCGAACATGGGTGGCTTTTTTCTCAATCTCAGATCTTGGTGGGAGACGGCGGATCGCACGCAGCGCGCCGTCACCTTGTTTGGCAGCGCGTTTCTCGTGCTGTTGCTCGGCGGAACGTTCTACTTCGCTTCCCGACCGCACTACGAGATGCTCGTAGGGGGTCTGACCCCGGCGGAGCAGGCCGCGGCTGTTTCGGAACTCCAACAGATGGGCCTCAGCCCTCAAACGGAGGTCAACGGAGCGGTGCTCGTCCCAAGCAATCGAATCAGCGAGGCCCGGCAGCGACTGGCAGCCAGCGGCAAACTGCCCGCATCCGGCCACCTAGGAGTCGGCAGCCTCGACAACATGGGCGTCCTCTCCTCGCCGCGTGTCGAGAGGGAGCGCCTCAAGGCCGTCCTCGAAGGTCAAATCGCAACCGCGATCGAGAAGCTCGACGGGGTTGCCGGCGCCCAGGTGAACCTCACGCTCGGCGATGACACCGCGTTTGTCAGCGAGCGGCAGCCGGCAACGGGCAACGTAACGCTCATCGAGCGCGCCGGAGGAGGCGTCGGATTCGACCAAGCCAAGTCGATCGCGCGATTGGTCGCCAACTCGGTCCAGGGCCTCGACATCAAGAACGTCTCGATCATCAACCAGGGCGGACAGACGCTGTGGGACGGCGCCCAGATGTCCGGCGCCAACGGCGGCGCGGCCCACAAGATCGAAGCGGAGATCACCGAGTCGCGGCGGCGCGAGCGGGAGATCCAATCGATGCTCGACGCGGCGTTCGGACCCGGCAACACGGTCGCCAAGGTCAATCTCGAACTCGACTTCGACAAGAGCAGCATCGTCAAGAACGAGGTGCTCCCAACCGAGACCCCGATCGTCATCGAATCGAACAAGGAAACGATGAACGGCTCGGGCGGAACGGCCGGCGGGCCCGCCGGCGCAGACGGGGCCGTGGCACCTGTGGCCGCCTCGGCGTCGGGAGACCAGGGCTACAAGGGCGAGCAGCAGGCCAAGACGTTCGGCGCGGGCCAGATGGAAACAAGAACCGAGAAGTCGGCCGGAAACCTTCTCAGCATGGCGATCACCGTGCTCGCGGACCAGGAGAAAATCAAGGACGCCGCGCCGATCCAGAACGTGCTGGACGGATACCTCGGCTCCCACAAGGGTGCGGCGGGCTTCACCGCCACCGTACAGGCCGTCGAGAAGTTCGACCGCACGGCCCAGGCGGCGGCCCAGAAATCCGCCCAGGAGGCCGCCAGCGCCGGCAAGATGCAGCAGATCTTCTCGCTGCTCCCGATCCTCGCGCTCGTCGCCATGGGGTTTGTGGTGATCAAGGCGATCGCCAAAACCGCCAAGTCCGGAAACGTGATGGTCGCGGCGCTGCCCTCCGGTGGCACGGTCTCGTTGGGACGCGGCGGAGAGGGCGGAAGCCGGTCGATCGTTCCGAGCGACGGCGCGGCGCGCCACGCGGCCGCCCACGAAGAGGAGCTCGACATCGAAAACATTTCGACGAAGGTCAATCGCCCCCTCGAGTCGATCAAGCGAATGAGCGATGACAAGCCCGAGGTGGTCGCAATGCTCATCAAGGGCTGGCTGCTGGAGGAGCGACTGTGAGGAAGACTGGTGGCGAACTGAGTTTCAGGCAGAAGGCGGCGGTCGTCCTGATGCTCCTGGGCCCCGAACTCTCGGGGCGCGTGCTCCAGCACTTCGAGGACGAGCACATCGAAGCCCTCTCCCTGGAGGTGGCGCGCCTGGACAAAATCACGCCGCACCAGCGCGAAGCGGTCATCGACGAGTTTTACGAGGTCGCCGTCGCGCAGGACTACATCGCCGAAGGCGGCGTCGAACACGCGAAGCGCGTGTTGGAATCGGCTTTTGGAAGCGAGCGGGCATCCTCGATCGTGGGCAAGATCGTCGAGGCGATGCAGGTCGTCCCGTTCGATTTCCTGCGCAAAGCAGACCCGCAGCAGGTGCTCACGTTCATCCAAGACGAGCACCCCCAGACGATCGCGCTCATCCTCGCCTACATGCCGATGAACAACGCGGCGCTCATCCTCGGCAAACTCGCCACGGATCTGCGCGCCGATGTTGCGGCCCGGATCGCGATGATGGACCAGACTCCTCCCGAGGTCATCGCCAAGGTCGAAGAAGTGCTGGAACGCAAGGTGTCGAGCCTAATCGGCCAGGAGATGAGCAGCGCCGGGGGACCCAAGGCGCTGGTCGATCTGCTCAACCGGGTCGATCGCGCCACCGAGCGGCTGATCATGGACTCCCTCTCGGAGAAGAGTCCCGAGCTTGCCGAAACGGTGAAGAACATGATGTTCGTGTTCGAGGACATCGTCCAGCTCGACGATCGCGCCGTACAGCAGATTCTCCGCGAGGTGGACATGAAGGAGTTGGCCACCGCGCTCAAGGGCACGGCCACCGACGTGCAGAACAAAGTGTTCACCAACATGTCCGAGCGCGCCGTGGCGATGCTGAAAGAGGACATGGAATTCATGGGCCCCGTCCGCCTGAAGGTGGTCGAAGAGGCCCAGCAGAAGATCGTTTCGGTGATCCGACGCCTCGAGGAGGCGGGCGAGCTCACGATCGGACGGGGCGGCGAGGAGGACATCCTTGTCTAAGTCGTCCGTCCACTCCGGGGGCGGAGGCTCACTGCGAAGCCTGGGCGACATGCTCGAATCGGCGGAGTCCGTCGAGCTCAAGGTGCCCACGCCGAAGACGGGCCTCGCGGGGCGTGCGCACCAACAGGCGCGGCAAGCGGGCCACGAAGCGGGATTCGCAGAAGGGCTTCAGGAAGGCATCGCCCAAGGGATCGCCCAATCACTCGAAGAGGCGCGCGTCCTTCGGGCCGCCGAGCTTGCCGCGTTCGCGGCGGATCTGAACGCCCTTCGCGAGGATGCGGCGGACGCGATCGAGCGCTGGTACCGCGAGGCCGAGCACACGCTCGCACAACTCGCCACCGTGATCGCTGCCAAGGTCATCGCCAACGAGTTGGCGACCGACCCCGAGCTGGTGCTTGCGATCACGCGGGAAGCGATCCAAGAAGTGACTCACGCTTCCAGCGCGCGGATCCGGGCGAACGTCCTCGACGCACCCGCTCTGAGCCGCCACCGAGAGGAGCTTGCCGCCCTTGCTCCCTCCCTCCGACAGGTCGACATCGTCGAGGACCCGACGATACGGGCCGGGTGCGTGATCGAGACCGACGGCGGGGTGGTCGAGGCCACCGTGGAACAGAAGCTGCAACGAGCGCTTCAGGAGTTGAGGAAGCCATGAGCGCTCCGACCTTTGCCCGCGCCCGCGCGCAGATCGAGGGGGTGAACTGGCTCGAAGTTTCCGGCCGCGTGACCCAGGTTGTCGGCCTCGTCATCGAGTCGTTCGGCCCCAACGCCCGGGTGGGCGACCTGTGCGAAGTGGAATCGGGCGAGGGCGAAGCGATCTGGTGCGAGGTCGTCGGCTTCCGCGGAGACCGCGCCCTGCTCATGCCGCTCGGCGAGCTCGAAGGGGTGCGAGCCGGATGTCTGGTGCGCAGCACCGGTTCCTGCCTGCGCGTGCCGGTCGGCGATGCCCTGTTGGGCCGCGCGCTGGACGGATTGGGGCGCCCCATGGACGGTTTGGGGCCGCTCGGAACCCGCGCCACCTACCCGATTCTCGCCACCCCTCCCAACGCGATGCGCCGCAAACTGATCTCGCGCCCGCTCACCACGGGCGTGCGAGCGATCGACGGCATGCTCACGATCGGCGAGGGGCAACGCATGGGCATCTTCTCGGGTTCGGGAGTGGGTAAGAGCACCCTTCTCGGGATGATCGCACGGAACTGCGAGGCGGATGTGAACGTGATCGCCCTCGTTGGCGAGCGCGGCCGCGAAGTGAGGGAGTTCATCGAGAACGACTTGGGAACGCAGGGCCTTCGCCGAAGCGTGATCGTGTGCGCCACGTCGGAACAGCCCGCCCTCGTCCGGATCAAGGCCGCGATGACCGCCACGGCGATCGCCGAGTCCTTCCGCGACCAGGGCAAGAGCGTGCTGTTGATGATGGACTCGGTCACCCGCTTCGCGATGGCCCAGCGCGAGGTGGGTTTGGCGATCGGCGAGCCGCCGAGCACGAAAGGTTACACACCGAGCGTGTTCGCCATGCTGCCCCGCCTGATGGAGCGGGCCGGGACGAGCGACAAAGGCGCGATCACCGGACTCTACACGGTCCTGGTCGAGGGGGACGACACGAACGAACCCATCGCCGACGCCTCGCGGTCGATTCTCGACGGACACATCGTGCTGAGCCGAGCCCTGACGAGTCGGGGGCACTACCCTCCGATCGACGTGCTCGAGAGCCTCAGCAGGGTGATGCCGATGGTGTCCTCGCCCGAGCAGATCGAGCACGCGCGAACCCTGCGCGAGCTGATCGCGGCGCGAAACGATGTGGAGGACTTGGTGAGCATCGGGGCTTACAAGTCCGGGGCCAACAAGCTTGCAGACCGGGCGATCGAGTCCTGGGAGACGGTTTGCGGATTTCTTCGACAGGACAAGGCGGAGGGCTCGGATCGGGAGACCACCCTCACGCGACTCGCGGAGTTGACTGATGCGTAAGTTCACATTTCGGTTGGAAAAGGTGTTGGAGTACCGGCGCCTCGAGGAAGGGTGGGCCAAGGACGCCTACCGACAGGCCCAGGCGGCCCGGATGGAAGGCGATGCGGCCCTGGCCCGAATCGGGGAACGGCGCGTCACGCTGCTTGCGCAGCCCGTGCTCAGCCTCCCCGAGCGCCGCGAACTGGAGAGCATGCTGGAACGGCTCGATGGGGAGGAGGACGTGCAGCGCTCGGTCCTCGCCGAGCTGATGGACGAGGAGGCCAAGGCTTACACGGATTGGATCGAGCGCAAGCAGGACCTCCAGGCGATGGAGAAGTTGCGCGCGCGCGCCCACGAGGAGTGGCTCCAACAGGCCAACCGCAAGGAGCAGGAGGCGCTGGACGAGTGGTCCGTGCTCCGGAGGGCCGCATGATTCGCCCACTCGGCCCGGAGGGGGTGCAGCAGCGGATGCAAGAGCTGCAGTCCCGTCTCGATCAGGTGCTCGGTCGGCAGTTCGAGGAGACGATGAGCGAGGTCACCCCGATCGCGGGCACGTTGCGCCGCGGCGGGTTCGCCCCCTTCGACCCCCTGGCGGCGGGCGCCCTGTGGAAGGGGGTGGACGCCCCTGCGGAGTGGAAGGGCAAGATTCGCGACGCGGCCGCCCGGCAGGGGTTGGACCCCGATCTCTTCGATGCGCTCGTGCAGGCCGAGAGCGCCTACGATCCCAACGCCCGCTCTCGGGCGGGCGCCCTGGGGCTGACCCAGCTCATGCCCGGCACCGCGGCGGCCCTCGGCGTGGACCCGCTCGATCCCCAGCAGAACCTGGACGGTGGCGCGAAGTACCTCGCACAGATGTTGCGGCGCTTCGGCGACGCACGGACCGCGCTCGCGGCGTACAACGCCGGGCCCGGAGCGGTCGATAAGGCCGGAGGGATCCCGCCCTACAGCGAGACCCAAGCGTACGTGGACAAGGTGATGCAGCTCTACAACCAGAGGAAGGCCCGATGAACAAGATGCTGATGATCCTGGTGCCGGTGCTCGTCATCGGCGGCATCGTCGGTGCGGGAATGACGGGAATGGTGGACATCCCCGGACTCACCCCGAAGAAAGCCAAACCCAAGGCCTCGGCCGACAAGGCCGCGGATGAGGCGAAGGCGGCAGACGAAGCGGCCGCGCCCGATGCGGCGCCTGCCCCGGAGCCGGATCCGGAGCCTGCCAAGGTCGCCAGCACGCCACCCGCACCCACGGAAGATCCCATCCTTGGCCAGAAGAAGATCGCCACGCTGTGGAGCGAGATCGACACGCCGCAACTCATGAAGATCGTGGCGGATTGGAAGAATCCCGAACTCGCTGCCATCCTCCGCCGGATGGACCCTTCCAAGACAGCGGAACTGTTGGGCGCGATGGACGAAAAGCGAGCCAGCGCCCTGAGCCGCGAGATCCAGAAGCAGAGTTCGGCCCTCCCGCCCCCCACGTCCTAGCAGGACATGGGAGTGCGCGACCTTGGTCGCCTTGGGAGTGCACGACCTTGGTCGCCTTGGGAGTGCGCGACCTTGGTCGTCGCCTTGCCCCGCCGGGCTTGCCCGGCGTCCGGGCCTCGGCGGGTGCCACGCCCACTTGACGGGCGTGCCGCACAAGTCGGGCTCGACTACCTCCGTGCTCACGCGGGCTCGACGCAGCGCGGATCCTCGTTGCGCGGGTTCCCGACCAGCCGAGAGACCGCCACGGCCTCGAATCCTTCGTCGAGAGCCGGCACCAAGAGCGCCGAAAGGGCCTCCGTTTCAGCAAACTCGGGGTCCAGCCACATCTCGAAGTGCTTCGGGTCCAGGATCGCCGGCATGCGATCGTGGAGGGGCCGCACCAACTCGTTGGGCTGGGTCGTGATGATCGTGCACGATTCCAGCGGCCCCGCTTCCGAAGTCCAGGAGTCCCAGAGCCCCGCAAACGCGAACGGCGCCCCGTCGCGGCGCCGAATATGGTAGGGCTGTTTGACGACGGTCCGCTCGAGGCGAGGAGGTGCAGCTTCTTCGTCGAAGAGGGAGCCTTGCGGTTCCGCGGGGGCCTCGTGGACCGACTCCTCCTCGACCCACTCGAAGAACCCATCGGACGGAATCAGGCACCTCCGGTGGAGGAACGCGTCGCGAAACGCGCTCTTCTCCGCCAGGCTCTCGGCCCTCGCGTTGATCATCCGCAGGCCGATGCCCGGGTCGTCGGCCCATCGCGGGATGAGGCCCCACCGGTAGCTTCGCAAAACGCGGCGTCCATGGGCGTCGCAGACGACGCCAGGCACCTGCTGCGTGGGAGCGATGTTAAACCGAGGAGCCAACTCTGCGATCTCCTCTAAGTCGAAGAGCGCGGCGACGGCCGCCGACCCACATCGAAGCGTGTAGCGCGCACACACGAGGGGAGGATACTGGTTTGTGGTTGGCAGTGTAAAAGCCAACGAGCCCACCCGGTCGATGCCGGGTGGGCTCGCGTGGAGGCGATGGGCTCGACCTACTTGATCTCGACGGAGCCGCCGGCCTCTTCGATCGCGGCCTTGACCTTGTCGGCCTCGTCTTTGCTCACGCCCTGCTTGACGGGGTTCGGAGCGCCGTCGACGAGGTCCTTGGCTTCTTTCAGCCCAAGACCCGTGATCTCGCGCACGGCCTTGATGACCTGAAGCTTCGCATCGCCGGCTGCGGTCAGCACGACGTCGAACTCGGTCTTCTCTTCGGCAGCCGGAGCGGCGTCGCCGCCTCCGCCCATCATCATCGGCATGCCCATCATGGGGGCGGCCGCGGTGACGCCGAACTTCTCTTCCAGCGCGGTCTTCAGTTCCGAAAGCTCGAGCGCGGTCATGCCGCTGATCTGCTCGACAAGGGTTTCAACTACGTTTGCCATGGGTTACTCCTGATTCTCCTCCGCTGCGGGAGCGGCTTCTTCGGTTTGCTCGGCCGGTGTTGCCTCGGCCTCGGCGGTCGGGGCAGCTTCCGCTGCGGGGGTGTCGTCGGACGGCGCTTCTTCGGCGGTCGCTTCGGGGGCGCTGGCCTCAGGTGCCGCGGGGGCTTCTTCGGCGCTTGCTTCCGGAGCCGCCGCGGGGGCTTCGGCTTTCGCCTCGGCCGGCGGCGCACCTTCGGCAACCTTGTCCGCCACGGCGCCGATCGTTCGGATCGGATCCGCGTAGAGGGCTTCGATGACGCCCACCAGGTTGCTGAGGGGGGCCGCGATCGTGCCGATCACCTGGGCGATGAGCACGTCGCGCGGCGGAAGCTTGGACAGGGCCTCGACGCCTTTGGCATCGAAACTCTGGCCGTTGAAATAGCCGCCCTTGATTTTGAGATTCTTGTTTGTTTTCGCGTAATCGAACAGCGCCTTGGCGCACTCCGACTCGTTCTCGAACACGAACGCGACGGCCGTGGGGCCGCTGTGAAGCTCCTCGGGCAGTTTGGCGAGATCCTCGCCGACTGCCACGCGGAACAGCGTGTTCTTGAGCACGTGAAGTTCGCCGCCCTTGGCGGTCAGGTTGCGACGCAGTTCCTGCATCTCCCGGACCTTGAGGCCGCGATAGTCGGTGAACACGAGTCCGACGGACTTCGAGTACCACCCTTTCGCTGTTTCGATTGTTCGCGCTTTCTCTGCTGTTGGCATGATTGCGTTTCCATTTCCGCCGCCGGCAGCAGGCCCAAAAGCACTGAAGGCCCCTGCCAAGGGCAGGAGCCGTTTCGGTCCAGCGCGCTGCGCCCGACCGTCCCGAACCCGATTGTGCCCCCTCGGCAGGCGGGTCCCGAGGACCCCTTAGGGCTTTCGCCACCTTCGCTGTCTGCGGAGTTGCAGGGATTATGGCACATGGAGAGTCGTGGGTCGATGGTCGTTTGTCGTTTCCCTATTGCCGGGCATAATCGTCGCATGCGCGCCATGCTCCTCGCCTTTGCCCTGTGCCTTTCGGCGGCGGCGTCCGCCCAGAGCGAACTCGTGGGGGATGGGCAGTTTCCGCAGACCCGGACGCTTTCGGCGCTGCCGGGCGGGGTCATCGGAGTCCTTCCGGACGGGACGCCCTCGTTCCGAGGCGCGTCGGCGCTGAGCACACCCATCGCTTTCAGCCTATCGAACTGGCATTACGCCTTTGCCCTGGGTACGACGAGCGCAACGGCCCTCCCCCGGTTCTTCGAGCGCGACAAGACGGGCGAGTTCAACGATGCGAACTCGACCGCCTACGGCATGGTCGGTATCCCTTCCCGGTTCGGCTCCTTCACCGTTTCGCTGATGCTCATCAGCCGGTTGTTGAAGGAGACGACGATCAACGTTCAGTGGACGCCGTCTGGCCAGCGCGGACCCGTGACCGTGGGGTACGGGGTGCAGGACCTGTGGAACACAAGCGGCACGCACGTGCCGTTCGAAAGCAGAAGCGCGACCTCCCACTTCGTCGTCGCGACCGCCAAGCTCCCGCGCGGCGGCTACGCCTCGCTGGGTACGGGCACGCAGCGATTCAACGGGGTCTTCGGCAACGTGTCGCTTCCCGTGGCCGAGCGGTGGAAGGCGATCGCCGAGTACGACACCTACAACTGGAACGGCGGCGTCGCCTACGATATGGGACGCCTCTCGAACCCCCTCGCTCCCAGGCGCCCGATGGAAGCCACCGCGTTCTTCGGCTACGTGCGCGGCAAGTACGCGACGTGGACGGTGGGCGTCAGCTTCTGACGTGAGCCCCCCCGCGCCTCAGCGCCTCCGCGTGAAATCCCCCTTTGCGACCTTTGCGTCCTTTGCGTGAAACTCCCCCCGCGCCTCAGCGCCTCCGCGTGAAATCCCCCTTTGCGACCTTTGCGTCCTTTGCGTGCAACTCCCCGCGCCCCCTGCGTGCGCGTGAAACTCCCCCGCGCCCTTTAGGGCAGCGGGAGACCCATCGCCTGCAGCCACTCGCGCAGCTTCGCGATCCTTGTGGGAGAGTCCAGCGCCACGTTGAACGGACGGCCCCGCGTGTCGATGATGAGCCCCAGCGTGCCGCTGATGAGGTTCGTGGTCTGGTCGCGCTGGTCGCGCTGGCCGCGGCTGGTGTCGAACCTCTTCACCTGCACGCTCTTGCCTTTGCCCGCGCCCACGTCGAAGCCGCGCTCCGGCTCGACCGTGATCTGCTCGTGCTGTTCGATCTGGAATGGGACGACCTTGATGGTGCCGAACGGAACGCTGACGTCCAGGTTCTCTCCCTTCACGCTCACGCAGGGCTCTCCCTCTTTGCCCTCGCCCACGGGCGCGATGCACGTGCCCACCTTGACGATGCAGTCGTACTCGAACACCTGCTTGGCGGCCTCGTAGAAATGCTCGCTCAAGACACCGAGGTGCGGCATCATGAAGATCGAGTCCACGGTGAGCATCGTGACGCCCTCCGGCTGGTACGCGTCCATCATCATCAGCGCGGACTGCGCCCGATCGGGCGCGTGGCTCAAGACGCCGCCCGAGCCGATCACCATGTCGAGCTCCATCATCTTGACGAGCGTCTCGCCGGATGCGGCCTGGTTGAAGATCTGGCCGACGTCGCGCTGCTGCTGCATGCCGGTCAGGCCGCGCGCGAGCGTTTTGTGGTGGAGAAACGCGAGCCGCAACGCCTCGCGCGCGACGCCGTGCTCGATCAGCAGATCCTCGTACGTGTGGGGGATCGTGGTGGGTCGAATCATCTTGTTGCGCAGGCGGTTCCGCACCTCGGCCGGGTCGATCTCGAACGGCAGCCACCGCGCGATGTTCTCGATCCCCGTCTCCTTGAGCACGTTGCAGATCGAGTAGGACATGCCCAGGTTCGCAGAGACCGTGCGGTTGTAGATCCCGCCGAACACCGAGAAAACGTCCGTCGTGGCGCCCCCGATGTCGACGCCCAGGATGTTGATGCCCTCCTGATCGGCGTAGCTCTTCATCAGCTTGCCCACCGCGTTGGGGGTCGCCATGACCTCTTCGCTGGTCCACTCAAGCAGCTTCGAGTAACCGGGGGCTTGCTGCATGACGTGCTCGAGGAACATCTCGTGAATCTCGTCGCGCGCCGGACCCAGGTTCTCCTTGTCCAACGTAGGGCGGATGTTGTCCACCGCCTTGAGGGCGATGTCTTCGCCCAGCACCTCGCGCACCTCGTCCCGGGCCTGGGTGTTGCCCGCATAGATGATGGGGAGCTTCATGTCGCCGAAACGAGGCTTGGGGTCGGCGCGCCGAACGACCTCCGCCATCTCGATCAGGTGGCTCTTCGTGCCTCCGTCGGTGCCGCCCGACATGAGGATGATGTCCGGCCGCAGTTGGCGCAGGCGCTCCACCTTTTGGAAATCCTTCCGCCCGTCGTCGACCGCCAACGTGTCCATCAAGATGGCGCCTGCTCCGAGCGCAGCCCGCTCGGCGGACTCGGCCGACATCGACATCACGACGCCCGCGACCATCATCTGCAACCCGCCGCCCGCGGACGAGGTGGAGACGTAGATGTCGGAAGCGTCCAGCGGCGAGGTCCGCTCTTCGAGCGCCTTGCCGTTCTTTCGGAGGCGCCAGACCTTGTTGTCCTTGATCAGCTTCCGCCGTCCCTTCTGCACTCCTTCGGGGACCTTCTCTTCGGTGAGTTCCTCGAGCTCGGTCACCGAGTTGATCACCCCCAGGGTGACGTCCTCGAAAGGCTTTTCGACCGTGGTCGGGGCCTCGCCGCGCGCGACGAGCCGGTACTCCCCCTGCTCGTTGCGCTCAATCAGGATCGCTTTGGTCGTTGTGGAGCCACAGTCCGTGGCCACGATGCGCAGGATGTCTTCGGACATGGGTTCGATTATGGCAGGGGCTCGAAGGCCGGTCCCTTGAAATTCGTCTCCACGTTCGTTCCCGGGTGAACTTGGCCGCCTTTGAACCCGTCTATCATAGTGTAGGTGGCCTGATGACGGATGGCCCGAACGGGAGGTGGGCCTCTTCCTCATCAAAACCTAATGGCCACCCCGTATCGTGTGAATCGACATGAACTTTTCGCGCTTGTTTGCACTGGTGATTGCCTCGCTGTTTCTCTTCACTCTCTCAACCCCTGCCTCGGCCTACATCGACAGTGGGACGGGCAGCATGTTCCTCCAGGCCGCCATCTCGGGGATCCTCGGAGCCTTGTTCGTCTTTCGAGGCTTTTGGGCCAACCTCGCTTCGCACCTGGGCCTTAAGGCGAAGCCGGCCGCCGCACGAAACAGCAAGAAAAAGCACGCGTGATCGAAGCCGTTCCGGCTTCGTTTCGCGATCCGTCGGGCTACGTCTTCCGAGAAGACGGCGTCCTCTACCGGCATGTTGACGCGAGCTACTCGGCGCACTGGGCGGCTCTGCGATCCAGCGGTTTGCTGCGCGATCTCCAAGAGCTTGGCCTGCTGATCCCCCACGAGGAGGTGGACGCGGCCCGCTCGCCCACCCCGGGGGCCGTCGCCGTGCTTCGGCCAGAGCGCGTGCCGTTCTGGTCTCAACCCTACGAGTGGTGCTTCAGCCAGCTCAAGGACGCCGCCCTCGCCACACTGGACATCCAGGAGCACGCGCTGCGGGCCGGGATGACGTTGAAGGACGCCTCGGCGTACAACATCCAGTTTCTGCGGGGCCGGCCGATCCTGATCGACACACTCTCCTTCGAGCTGCGCGACCCGGGGAGCCCGTGGCGGGCCTACCGCCAGTTCTGCCGACACTTCTTGGCGCCGCTTGCCATGGCCGCGTACGTGTCGCCGGACGCGGGGCTGCTGTCTCGAACGTTCCTCGATGGCGTGCCGTTGGACCTGGCGTCGGCGTCTCTGCCCGGCAAGACCCGCCTCAAACCCGGCTTGACGCTGCATCTTCACGCCCACGCAAGCGCGGAGCGGAAGGCCGATGGAACCCCGCGCCCGCAGTCCGCCTCCGTCGGCGAGCACGCCGCGTTGGGGCTCGTGGACCACCTCCGTTCCACGATCGAGGGCCTTCACTGGGACCCCGGATCGACGGTCTGGGCCGACTACTACGGCAGCACGAACTACTCGGCCGATGCCTTCGGCGAAAAACGGCGGCTGGTCTCCGATTGGATCGCTGCGCTGTCTCCGGCGCCGGCGACGATCTGGGACCTGGGGGCGAACACCGGCGAGTTCAGCTCTTTGGCGGCGCAAAGCGGCGCGCGGGTGGTGGCGTGGGACATCGACCCGGGCGCCGTCGAACGCCACTACCTTGCGGTTCGCGAGCAGGAGGTCCCCAACGTGCTGCCGCTCGTGCAAGATCTCACCAACCCCAGCCCGGCGATCGGCTGGGGACTCGCCGAACGCGAGTCGTTGCTTGACCGGGCGGACGCCGATCTGGCGATGGCGCTCGCGCTCGTCCACCACCTTGCCATTGGAAACAACGTCCCCCTCCCCGCGCTCGCCGAGTTCTTCGCACGACTCGCGCCGCGCCTGATCATCGAGTTCGTCCCGAAGTCGGACTCCCAGGTGCAGCGGCTGCTGGCGACACGCCCGGACATCTACGAGGGGTACACCGAGGAGGGCTTCCGAGACGCGTTCGCCCGCTGCTTCGACACGGTGCGGCACCAGCGGATCGACGGTTCCGAGCGCACCCTGTTCCTGATGGAGCGGCATGGCTGACACCGCGGGGCCGCGCGCGGTGCACCCGCCGTTCTTCGCCCTGCACGCCCCCCTTGCGGTCTATGCGGCCAACGTCTCCCTGATCGCGTGGCCCGCGGTGGTGAAGCCGGCGGCGGCGATTCTGCTGGCCGTTGCGGTCGTGTGGGGAGCCGTTTCCTGGCTCACGCACAGCGCGCGCCGGGGCGCGGCCGCCGCATCGGCGGCGGTGTTCGCGACCTTCGCGTACGGTCCCCTCGTCACCGCGTGCGGCTGGTCCGACGACGGACCTTTGGGCATCGCGGTCTGGGCCCTGTTTGCGGGACTCGCGGCCTGGGGGGCCGCTCGGCTCGCACGCGCCTATGCCGCCACCACAAGCCTCCTCAACGTCGCCGGACTCGCCATGTGCTCGCTGGCCCTGGGAAGCATCGCCGTCACGCGGGTCTCGATCGGCAAGCACCTGCATGCGAACCCGACTCCCGGCACATCCGCGGCGAAGAAGCCCGCCGGCCCGCTTCCCGACGTCGTGCTGATCGTGCTCGACGGGTACGGGCGGACCGACACGTTCGAGCGGCTCTACGGGTTCTCGAACCAGGAGTTCGTCGACGCCCTGCGTCGGCGCGGCTTCTACGTGGCGCAGAACGCCCACTCGAACTACAGCCAAACCGAACTGTCGCTCGCCTCGACGCTCAATCTCCACTACATCCAAGATCTCGTCCCGCCGGGTCCCACGATGGAGGAGGCGCGCGGCATTCTCGACGGGCTGATCCAGCACAGCGAAGTCTCCCGCCGACTCAAGTCGATCGGATACAAAACGATCGCGATCACGACCGGGTTCCCCGCCCTGAGGTTCGAGGGAACCGACCTGGTGCTGGGGTTTGAAGGAGGGAACGCGCTCTTCCTGGACGCGTTGCTCGAGAAGACCCCCTTTCGGCGCAGCAACGCGAGCCGCATCTCCCAGTTCGATCAGCGCCGGGACCTCTTGCGGGCGGCCTTCGACCACCTGGCGGAGTTCGGCTCGCCGAGCGCCGCGCCGCGTTTCATCCTCGTACACATCCTCGCGCCGCACCCTCCGTTCGTCTTCGGCGCGCACGGCGAGGAGGTGCGCCCCAAAGGACCGTTCGGGCTCTGGGACGGCAACCACTACATGGCGGTCCTCGGTAACGTCGAGACCTATCGGGACGGCTATCGGGAGCAGGCGCAGTACATCGCGGAGAAGACGCTGAGAGCGATCGACCGCTTGGTCCAGGGTCGGGGCCAACGCCCGATCATCGTGCTCCAAGGCGACCACGGCCCAAAGTCGCTCCTCAACCAAGACGCCCTGGGAAACTCGGATCTCGACGAAGCGTTCGGCATCCTCAACGCGTACTACGTGCCCGAGGAGCTGCGATCCCGGCTCTACCCCTCCATCTCCCCGGTCAACACGTGGCGCCTGGTCCTCGGGTTCCTGCTCGGGACTCCGATTCCAAACGGGCCCGACCGATCCTACTACGCGCCATGGTCCGAACCGCTCAAGTTCGTGGATGTCTCCCAGCGTCTGACCCCCGCCCTTCCGGGAAGAACGGAGGCAGGGCTATAATGCGTCGGGTAGGAGGTCACGGTTGGCTGGCGTAGCTTTCAAGGGAGTCACGAAGATCTTTGGCAAGGATGTCCGCGCGGTCGATGGACTGTCGCTCGACATCCGAGACAAGGAGTTCATGGTGCTCGTGGGCCCTTCGGGATGCGGGAAGACCACGGCCCTGCGCATGATCGCCGGCTTGGAAGAAGCGACCGAAGGCGACCTCTTCATCGGCGAGACCCGCGTCAACGACGTGGCTCCGAAAGACCGCGACATCGCGATGGTCTTCCAGAACTACGCGCTCTATCCGCACATGAACGTGTACGACAACATCGCGTTCGGACTGCGCCTCCGCGAGCTGAAAGGGTTCTTCTGGCAGATGGGCCACATGGCCGAGGCGAAGCGGATCCGAGCCGACATCGACCGCCGCGTCCAGGAGGCCGCCGAAATGCTCGGCATCGAGATGCTGCTGCACCGCCGGCCGAAGGAGCTATCGGGCGGCCAACGCCAACGCGTGGCGCTGGGAAGGGCAATCGTTAGGAAACCTAAGGTTTTCTTGATGGACGAACCGCTCTCGAACCTCGATGCGAAGCTGCGCATCCAGACCCGCGCCGAACTGATCCGACTCCACCGATCGTTAGGCATTACAACGATTTATGTGACGCACGACCAGGTCGAAGCAATGACGATGGGTCAGCGTATAGCGATCATGAAGGACGGCGTCCTGCAGCAGTGCGACACGCCCGAAGTCGTGTACAACCAGCCCGCCAACCTCTTTGTTGCGGGATTCATCGGTTCGCCCCCGATGAACTTCATCCCCGCGCACGTGCGGCTCCAGGGTTCGGTCGCGCATCTAGACTGCGGCGGGTTCCAACTTCCGCTGCCCAGCGACCACCCCGCCGCCTCGATGCCCGACCGCAGCGTCGTGGTTGGCATCCGTCCCGAATCGATCCACGACCCGGCCCTTCCGCTGAGTTTCAAGGTCGATGCCGGCAACACCCTGCACGCCAAGGTGGAGCTGCTCGAAGCCCTCGGCCACGAGTACGTCGCCTACCTCCGCGTCGGCGAGCTGTCGATCCTCGCCAGCCTCGACGCAGACACGAAAGTGAAGATGGATGCGGACGCGGATTTCGCCTTGGACCTGTCGAAGATCCACGTGTTCGACACGGAGACCGAAGCCGCCATCCGCTAGCTTGCTCGCAAGCCCGCCGAGCGGGCGCGGCACCCGAAAGGCCCCTCAGCTCAACTTCTCGAGCTTCACCTTCGGCTCGGTCATCTCGTCCATCGCGTACCGCACGCCCTCGCGGCCGAACCCGCTGCGCTTCACGCCCCCGTAGGGCATGTTGTCGAACCGGAGCGTCGGGAAGTCGTTCACGATCACGCCGCCCACCTCGAGGGTTTGGAACGCGCGTTCGACCCGGCCCGGATCGCGCGTGAAGACCCCGCACTGGATGCCGTAATCCGAGGCGTTCACCTGCTCCAAGGCCTCGCCGAACTCCTCAAATCGTTGTAGGGTGAGCACCGGGCCGAACACCTCCTCGCATCCCAGCCGCGTGTCCGGCGGCACCCCTTCGATCAGAGTCGGCGCGACCACGTTGCCGTCGCGCGTGCCGCCCGCCAGCACGCGCGCGCCCTTGTCCACCGCCTCCCCGATCCACTCCATCACGCGGTCTGCCGCTTCGGTCGAGATGAGCGGTCCGCACACCACCGACTCGTCGCGCGGATCGCCGGTCGGACAATCGCGGGTCCACTGGGCGAGTCGATCCCGAACCGACTCGTAGCAACGACTCTCGGCCCGAACGTGCTGGACCGAGATGCACACCTGCCCGGCGTACCCGTAACCGCCCGCGGCCAATCGAGGCAGCGCGAACTCCAGATCCGCATCGGCGCACACGATCGCCGACGCGTCGCCCCCGAGTTCGAGACTCACGCGCTTCTCGGGTACCAGTTCCTTCAACATCCAGCCCACCGCGGGCGAACCCGTGAAGCTCACCACCGCCACGCGCGGGTCCACGACCATGCGCTGGGCGATGGAGGAGGACACGTTGACGCAGTTCAACACGCCAGGAGGGCAGCCCGCCTCGTGGATGAGCTTCGCAAGGGCCAGGGTCGAGAGCGAGGACTGTTGCGACGGTTTCAGCACGACGGTGTTCCCCGTGGCGATCGCAGGTGCGATCTTGTGCGCCGCGAGGTTGAACGGCCAGTTCCACGGGACGATGCCCAGCACGACGCCCATGGGAAACCGCTCGACGGAACAGCGGTAATCGACACCTCTCGGATCGAAATCCAAAGGGAGGCTCTCCTGCCCGTAAAGGGGCGCCAGTCGGGCGGCGAGGTCGAACGTCAGGGCGAGGCGGTCCACTTCCCCGCGCGACCACGTGATCGGCTTGCCCACCTCGTCGGTGAGCAGTTCCACCAGTTCGGCGCTCCGCTCCCGGATCAGGCGTGCAACAGCGTCGAGCAAAGTCGCCCGCTCGCGTCGGGTGCTCCTTCGGAAGGTGTGGAACGCATCCACGGCCGCATCGAGCGCCGTGTTCGCCTCGTTCCAACCCCCCTCGGCTGCGGTACCGATCCTGCGCCCGTCGAAAGGCGCCGTCACGACCTGCTTTCCGACGGCCTGATCGCATACGCCACCCACCAGGTGACCGTCGATCAGCATCTCGCAATGGGTCATGTCACCCATTGAACCGCACTTTGACCGGCCCGAGTGGCGAATAATGGAGGCAGATGCGATCGGAGGAGAACACGCGATGATGGTTCGAAAAGTGATCTGCGCCCTGGACACCGGGGATCTCAGCGAAGCCGTGGCGACCGTGCGGCGACTCTCGGACCACGTGGGGGCGTTCAAAGTCGGGCACGCCCTGACGTTGCCCCACGGTTTGGACGTCGTCAAAGCCATCCAGGACGCGGGTGGAAGCCGCGTGTTCCTTGATCTGAAGTTCCACGACATCCCGAACTCGGTCGCCCTGGCCGTGTGCCAAGCGGCCAACTACAACATCTGGATGATGACTCTCCACACCGTGGGCGGCCCCGCGATGATGAGCGCCGCCGTGTTGGAGGCGCGCAACTGTCCGCAGGAGCAGGCTCCCCTCCTCGTGGGGGTGTCCGTGCTGACATCGCTGGACCAGCACGTCCTTTCCGACCACCTGGGTGTTCAGCGAACGCTCGAAGAGCAGATGGTCTATCTCTCGCAGTTGGGCATCGACTGCGGACTCGACGGGGTCGTCTGTTCGCCGCACGAAGTGGCGGCGGTGCGCTCGCGGATCGGCCGCTCCGGCATCATCGTCACGCCGGGGATTCGCCCGCCCAACTTCGATTCGCACGACCAGCGACGCGTCGGATCGGCCGGGCAGGCGTTGGAGGACGGGGCCGACTACCTCGTCATCGGACGCGCCCTCACCGGCAGCCACGACGTCGAGGAGACTCTGGCCAATCTCGGGTTGCTGGAAACCGAAAGCGCGCCTTGATTCGCGAGCAAGACCGGAAAGCCCTCCTCGCCTGGTACGACGCCAACGGTCGAGACCTCCCCTGGCGCCGGACGCGCGAGCCGTACCCGGTGTGGGTGAGCGAGGTGATGCTGCAGCAGACGCAGATCGCAACGGCGCTTCCCTATTACGAGCGATGGATGCGCCGGTTCCCCACCGTGGAAGCGTTGGCCGCCGCGGACGAGCAGGACGTGTTGGCGCTGTGGCAGGGTCTCGGATACTACCGCCGTTGCCGCTATCTCTTGAACGGGGCTCGCTATATCGTCGCGCTGGGACTCCCGACCAGCGCGCAGGGTTGGCTCACGGTGCCCGGGGTTGGGCGCTACACGGCCGGGGCGATCGCCTCGATCTGCTTTGGAGAGTGCGCGGCCGTCGTCGATGGGAACGTCGAACGCGTGTTCGCGCGAACGACGGCGTGCGGCGAGACGGGGCCGACCCTCTATCGGCACGCGTGGGAGTGGGCGGAACGCAATCTCGACCCCCATCGGCCCGGAGATTGGAACCAGGCGCTCATGGAGCTGGGCGCGACGGTGTGCACACCCTCCAAACCCCGGTGCGAGGGTTGTCCGCTCGAACCCTCCTGTGCGGCGCGCCAATCATGGCGCGTCGAGCAGTTCCCCGTGGCCCGAACAACCCCCAGCGTGCGGCTTCGTACCCACGTTTGCTGGGTGCCATTCGAGTCCGGAGCCTTCGGCGTCTGCCAGGTGCCTGCGGGCGAGTGGTGGGAGGGCATGTGGGAGTTCCCGCGCGAGGACGCGACCGACGATCGCGCCGCGGCCGAGGCGCAGTTGCGCGAACGGGTCGGCGCAGGGTGGACGGAGAGCCTGGGCGAGTTCCGCCATACGGTGACGCGCCACCGCGTCGTGCTCGAGGCATCGCTCGTGCGCTGCGACGCCCGTGCGCAAGCGCTGCGCTGGGTGACGCGGAGCGAGTTGGAGGCGCTGGCGATGCCCGCGCCGCAGCGCAAGACCCTTCGGCGTGCACTGGCGCTGCTCGGCCTCGACTGACCCCTGCTCGCGCGGCAAGGGCCTCCCGCCATACTCGGAGCTGGATGCCGCCGACGACAATCCTCTGGTTTCGGAACGACCTGCGCCTTGCGGATCACCCCGCGCTCGAAGCGGCGCTGCAACCGCGTGGGCCGATCGTTCCGGTGTTCGTCGCCCCGTTCGCGTCGGCAGACAGGTGGGCGCCCGGCGCCGCTTCGAACTGGTGGCTCCACCACTCGTTGAAGCGTCTGGACCAAGCGCTGCGCGGACGCGGTTCCCGTCTGGTGCTTCGCTCCGGCGACCCTTCGCGCGAACTGGTCGCCCTGGCTCGGGAGACGGGGGCAAGCCACGTCCTCTGTTCGCGCCGATCCGAACCCGGGGAACGAGCGGCGGAAGATGCCGTCCGCGAGGCGCTTGCCCTGAACGGCGTGGCGCTGGAGTCGTTCCAATCGGGCTTGCTCTTCGAACCGGGAACGATCGCCACCGCCGAGGGCCAGCCCTACCGCGTATTCACTCCGTTTTGGAGAGCGTGCCTGGCGAAGGGCTTGCCCGCCGCGGGAGCCGACGAGCCCGAGACGATTCCCTGCCCGAAATCCTGGCCAGGGAGTTTGGCCCTTGACGATCTCGAATTGATGCCGCGCACGCGTTGGGATGCGGGACTGCACGAGGCCTGGGAACCCGGGCGTCAGGGCGCGATGCAGGCGCTGGAAGCCTTCCTCGGCGGTCCCCTCGACACGTATGCCGAGGAGCGGAACCGACCCGACCTCCCCGGCACATCCCGCCTTTCGCCGCACCTGCACTTCGGGGAGATCGGCGTGCGGGAGGTCGTGGCCGCGTGCTCGGAACGGGACGCCCAGGTCTTCCTTTCCGAGATCGGTTGGCGCGAGTTCGCCCACCACCTTCTCTGGCACTTCCCGAACACGCCCGAAGTGCCCCTCCGACACGAGTTCGCGCGCTTTCCCTGGCGCGACGACGACGCGGCCTTTCAGGCGTGGCGGAAGGGACAGACCGGCTTTCCCTTCGTCGACGCGGCGATGCGCGAACTGTGGTCTACCGGGTGGATGCACAACCGGGCCCGAATGGTCGTGGCGTCGTTCCTGGTCAAGGACCTCCTCATCCCCTGGCAGCGGGGCGCGGAGTGGTTCTGGGACACGTTGGTTGACGCCGACCTGGCGAACAACACGTTGGGATGGCAGTGGACCGCGGGATGCGGCGCGGACGCGGCGCCCTACTTCCGCGTGTTCAACCCGACGACCCAGGGGGAGAAGTTCGACCCGAGCGGCGCGTATGTGCGGCGCTGGGTGCCTGAACTGGCGCCCATGCCCGACACCTGGATCCACCGCCCCCATGAGGCGCCGGAGGAGGTTCTCCGAGGAGCGGCCGTCCAACTCGGCCAAACCTACCCGCTCCCGATTGTGGACCACCCCCAAGCCCGCCGCGACGCCCTGGACGCCTACGAGGACATCCGAAGAAGCACGGGAGCCGGATAACCCCGGCAGCCAAGTCCAACGAGGTGCCACGCCCGCTCGTCGGGCGTGCGTGGGGCAGCGCCGAACCTACGGCTCGATTTCGAGCGAGCGGAAGCGTTTCTCCGTCGCGTCCACGTCCTCGCCAAGCACCTGGTACGCCCAACGGGCAAGCCGCTGCAGCTCCGCGGCCTCCCGACGTTCGGCGGAGCCCGCCGGGAAGTTCTCGGGATCGCATCGCTTGTCGAGCCTCTCGAATTGCTTGCGGATCTCGCCGAACGAGGCCTTCGGTCCCACCCCGAGCAACTTGCGGGCGCGCGCGTTCCGCTCGACCGGGGTGCGCGGTTCGGCCGGCGCGGAGCGTTCGGGCGCAGGCGCCCGCACGGACTCCTCGAGCTCGCGCTCGGCGTCCGACTCCGCAACTCCCTGGATGCGCTCCCACTCGCGGTGCACGTAGCCCCGCAACAGGTCGTAGGCTCGCTTGCCCGTACTCATTCCACTTGGTCCTTGAGAAACATCTCCGCCTCTTCGAATCCTTTGCTGAGCGCTTTGAGCCGCCCCAGCGTCTCCCGCAGATCGTCCGACGACGAGTCGCTCAGCGCATCGTCGGTCACCGCCACGGACAGTCGCGCCTTGATTTCCGAAAGGGCGGCCTCGGCCTGCGTGATGCCCCCTTCCGCCGTCTGCAGCGCTTCCTTCATTTTGGCGAAGTGCGTGGCCTCGAGGCGGCGCGCGTCCAGCGCGGACTGCAGCGCGGCCCTCTCCCCGTCGCTCGTCGCGGCCTCCACCTTCGCCTCCAACGCGCGGACTTCGGCTTCCGCATTCTGCTCCTTCAGGGCATCGCGGATCTGGCGTTGCAGTTGCAGAAGCGAGACGCACTGGGCGAAGATGCGGCGCGATTCCTCCACGGCCTCTGGCCCGATCACCGCCAGCGAAGGGCTGCCGCGGTTGCCGGCCACCAGGGCCTCGAGCTGCTCGCGCAAGCGCCGGATCGGCACCAGCGTCGATCGGTCCTGTGGCGACAAGGAATCCAAACCCAACTCCTCCCGCCGAGCCCTCACGTCATGCATGACCGTCACCATCAGCGCGAAGACGGTCGCCACCAAGCCGCCGGCCACGACCAGCGGCTGTCCAAACACGGCCCCGGCCGCCGTGACCACCAGCCACGGGATCACGATGGGGCGAAGAAGCGCCTTCATGTCAGAACTTCACCCGGACGGTCACCGCCACGTCGGTCACGCGCGACCCGCGCACCTTGACGATCGGCTGCAGCCACGCCCCGTGCTGGATGGGGATCGAGCCCTCGGCCCGGAAAAAGCTCGGCGTTTGGAGCGAGTCGCGACTCCAGGCGACCTTGTACCAGCGATCTTTCGCAAGCTCGTAGGTGACCACGACGTCGGCCACGTTGCGGTCCTCGTCGAGTTCGGAGCTGGGATTCAGCATCGCGATCCATTCGGCGGAGAAGATGAACGAGCCGATGCGTCGCCAGGCGTCCAAACCAAGCAACTGCCCGTATCCTCGGCCCCTACCCGGCCCCTCTTCGGGGCGGCGCACCGCGGTGAACGACCCGGACGAGACGCCGAAATTCTGCCCGACGGCCAGACTGACGCCGATGCGCGTTCCCAACCGCCCGATCACGCCTCGGGGACGGCCCGCGCCGCCATCGCACGCCGCCAACGCGATGGGAAGCCCCTCGAGCACTAGGTTCGTGTCCGCCCGGGCGGCCAACACGCTTTCGCGCAGCAGCCCGTTTCGGGCGAACGGCAGGTACTGCTTGCCCAACCGCCACACGCCCTCGTCCTCGAGGTAGTACTCTTCGATCTGATCCTCGTCGGCATCGTCCTCAATGGGCTGAAGGCGCTCGGTCACCGTGAGGCGAAACCCGGGTTCGAGGATCAGCGAGAGGCCCGCCGTGCTCGGCCGACCCATCGCATCGTAGAAGCGGAAGGACGACCCGTGCCGGCTTTCGGACCGGTAGGTGGGCAACAAATCCATCCGGATCACGACGTCCGGGCTCTGCGCGACCGCGCAGGCCGCCGTCGCGAGCAGCGAAAGGGAAAGCGCCGTTCTCAACCGATCGTCTCCCGAAGCGTCCGCGCCACCTCGTCGAACGGAACTTGCCGCTGCTCGCCCGAGGCGAGGTCGCGCAACGTCGCTGTCCCGCTGGCCAACTCGTCGTCACCCAGGATCATCGCGAACCGGGCCCCGCTCTTCCCCGCCTGCCGAAGCTGCGCGTTGAAGCTGCGTGCCTCCAGGTCCACCAGCACCCGGATCCCGTCGGCACGAAGCGCGCGCACCTGGTCGCGCAGCGCGCCCTCGCACCCCGGCATCGCGATCGCGAAGGCGTCGGCTCCGGGTTCGCTCCAGCAAACCCCCGCGGCCTCCATCGCCAGAAGCGCGCGTTCGATCCCCATCGCCACGCCTACCGCGGGCGTGGCGGGCCCTCCGAGCTCCTTGACGAGGCCGTCGTAGCGTCCGCCGCCGCAAAGCGCGCTCTGCGCCCCGATCGCCTCGGATTGCACTTCGAAGACGGTCTCGGTGTAGTAGTCCAACCCCCGGACGAGGGCGGGCTCGAACGCGTGGCGCACGCCCGCTTCGTCGAGCAACGCCACCACCCGCTCGTGGCGTTCGCGCGCCTCGGGCTCCCAACACGTCTCGATCGTCGGGGCCTCGGCCATCGCGGCGATCATCTTCGGGTCCTTGCTGTCCATCAGCCGCAACGGATTGGCTTCGGCACGCGCCCGAACCTCTTCGGGAAGGTCCTGCAAGAGAGGCTTGGCGAAGGCAAGCAGCGCTTCTCGGTACGCTGCGCGGCACGTTTCGCGGCCCAGCGAATTGAGGAGCACCGTGGCTTCGAGCCCCAGTCGCTCGTAGAAGCGAACCGTGAGTTCGATCACCTCTGCGTCGGCCTCCGGCGCCTCGCTGCCGACCAGTTCGAGGCCCACCTGGTGCGCCTGCCGCAACCGGCCCTTCTGCGGCCGTTCGTACCGAAAGATCTGCGTCACGTAGGAGAGGCGGGCCACCGACCCGGGGGGACACAGGTTGTGCTCGATCACGGCCCGCATCGCCGGCGCCGTGCCTTCGGGCTTGAGGGTGAGGCTGCGGTCCCCCTTGTCGAGGAACGTGTACATCTGCTTGGTGACGATGTCGCTCGTCTCGCCAGAACTGCGCACGAACAGCTCGGTGTCCTCGAAGACGGGCGTTCGAATCTCGCGATAGCCGTACCGTTCCGCCAACGCCAGGAACTCGTTTTCCAGACGCCGGCGTCGGTAAGAGTCGCCCGGGAGCACGTCCTCGGTGCCGCGGGGGGCCTGAAATCGCATAGAGCTATTGTGGCGCATGGCACGCCCGTCAAGCGGGCGTGGCACCCAGCCCCGGAACAGGGCCCTTTGCTACGGTTGCTGGCTCACTTCGACTCGGATTCCGATCGTGGCGATCACTTCGGCCACGGTGCGGCACTCGTCCTCGTCCGCCTGATGCACCACCGATGCGCCGAGGTGGTCGATCTCCCAGGCCTCCATGTACGCCTCGTCCGCTGAGCAGTGCGTGGCGACCATGAGGATGACCATGACCTCCTCGTACGTGTTCACGTCGTTGTTGTAGACGGTCACGAGCCAGCCCTCGCCTTTCGTGTCGCCGTCCGTCGGCTGGACCTCGGGCTTCTCGATCACGCCCGCGCCCGCCATCGCGAAGAGATTCAGTCGGTCCATTCCGGCACAACCTCCGTCACGATTCCGACCCGCGCGATGACCACCGCGGCGGTCGAGCACTCCTGCTGCTCGGCGAAATGAACGGGGGCTTTGCCGTAGTGGTGCGCTTCCCACGCCTCGATCGACGCTTCCTCGACTCCGCAGCCCGTCGCCCGAATCAGGGCGTCGATCACTTCGTCGAACGAGTTGTGGTCGTTGTTGTGGATGACCACCATCCAGCGGTCGCCACGACCGCCGCCCGTGGTCTCATGTGCAGGTTGAAGCGCCGATTTCTCCATAGATGCCAGACGCGGCTCGACAGCGCGCGAGCCACCCCCCTTCAGCCTATTGTACAACGGGTATCGGCTGGGTGATCTCCCCTCGGCGGCCCAACGCCGTCAACAGCAAGAGCACCAGGAGGGCGCCCCCGGCGAGAGCGGTTCCCTCGCGGAGGCCCGGGGGCGTGTAGCGCATCACGACCCGGTGGTTCCCTTCGCTCAGCAACTCCACCTCGCGCCACCGGCCCCCCTTGAGATCGCTCGGCACGCCATCCACCACGACGCTCCAACCCGGCATGTTCCGATCCCGAACCACCAAGGGTCCGGCACCCGATGCCTCGACCACCAAGAAGTCGTAACCCTCGTCCAGAATCTTCGCAGGGCCTTGGGGCGTGAACGCCCGCCCCTGCGTCTGCAGCATCCGGATGCGGACGGCGGGCGCGGCCTCGTCGGGCCGCAGCGGCTCCCAAACCTGCGAAACACCGGCGTCGGCGAGCTTCTCCTCGTCGAATCCAGGCTTGATCAGCATCATGTTGCCGTTTGTAGGCGGCGCCGGATCTTGGCCATCGATCTCCCGAAGCATCGCCACCGTGTCCCGATGGAGGAGGGAGTCGTACCCGCTCACCTCGTGCAGCCGGGAGAGAACGCCCGTGTTGGGCGGCAGCAGCGCGGGGGCGGGCGTCAGGAGCTCCCACTGGGCGTTCACCACGGCGATCCTCTCCGTCGTTTTGGGCACGGCCTCGCGGAGATTGGGATCCGCCGAGGTGCGAAGCAGGGTGCCTGCGCCAAGCACGATCGGGACGAGGATCGCCGCCGGGAGCAGCGTGGCGGACACCGCCTTGCCGCGAGTCCACAACACGACCGCGGCCAAGGTCCCGAGACACGCCAAGAGGGAGGCTGCGAGCCAAGGGGGTGTGCCCTCGGCCGCGATCTGGCCGACGAGACCGTTGCCGCCGGGCACCCACGCGCCCAAGGTGGGAACGAGAAGCCGCAACCCGGCGATCGACACCAGGGTCGCCAACGCCAAGGCCCCGATGGGACCCCGAAGACCCTTCCCCTCCCGAACCTTTCCGGCACTTGCCGCCAGACCCGCGAGCGCGCACGCCGCGATCACGAACAGGACGCCCGCGCGGCCGGGCGAACCGGTGGCCGACCATCCCGGCGCGAAAAAGTAGAGCACGCGGTCCAACGGGCTGCCGAATGCGAGCAGCAGCCCAAGGACGCCGAGAGCCGCCATCCCGCCGGTCCGCGCCTGGGGATTGCGAAAGAGCCCCGGAACGAACAGCAGCGCAAGCACCAGGGGACCGATACCGAGCGCGGATTCCGCGAAGTTCGCCCCGCGCTGCGCGAACGCGGGCCAGAAGAGCGGCAACTGCGTTCCGGGAGAACCCTCCATGGCGATGCCTTCCGTCGGCATCCCCAGGAGCGGCGGGTAGACGAGGCCGATGGCGTGCATCGGCTGCAACGCGCCTGCCGCGTACGCGTCGTACCCTTCCGCCGTCGGCGCGTTTTGGCGATGCGAGAACTCGCCAAAGCGGATCGTGGGAAGCAACTGCGGGGCTGCGAGGCATCCGGCGAACGCCAGAGCCGCCAGCGTCGCGGCGGCCGTTCGCCATTCGCCGAGCGGCCGCCACAGCGCGAACACGGTCGCGGCCATCAGCCCATAGGCCGCGAACTGGAGATGCCCGCCCAGCAGCATCATCGCGCCGGGGACCGAGACCCACGGGATTCTGCGCCAGCCGTCGCGCTGCACGAACGCGACTCCGGCCAACACCCAAGGGATCCACGCGCACGTTGAAACCACGCTCGGCAACGCCGTCCATGCGATCAGGAACGTCGACGTGGCGAACAGCACGCCTCCCAAGACGGCGCCCCACTCCTCCCCACCCAGTCGAAGACAGAGACGACGCATCCCGAGGCCGGCGACGAACAGGTGGAACCAGGCGAGAAGCGTCAAGGCCGGCACCAGCGGCACGTGCAGCAGGCCGAGGAGGATGTGGGGCGGATAGAACCCGCCGGACTGGGAGTTGGCGAGAAGCGGCGTGCCGCACAGCGAATACGGGTTCCACGCGGGGATCTGCCCCGAGCCCCACGCTTCGAAGACCATCGAGCGCCACCCCGCGAACTGCAGGACCGCATCGGCTTGCAGGACGTCCCACGGTTGCGCCGGCGCAGGGCCCTTCCACGGCGCCATGTGGCGAATCTGGTCCCAGGGGCCGATGGCCTCGCCAAGGAACACGGCGCGCCACAGGGGAATCAGCGGCACGAGGGCGAGCACCAGGACGGGCCACCACGCGCGCACTCGACTCATGCGAAGATCATACACGCGCCGAACAGGGGCTCTAGGGGCAGTACTCGATCTGGCGGCGCGCCTCTTCGTGGTCGGGGTCGACCGAGAGGATGAACCGGAAGTGGCCGCACGCCTCATCGGATTCGCCGAGCATCATGGCGGTCATCGCCAAATCGTAACGGGCCTTGAGGTGATCGGGATAAGCCTTGACCAGCTCCCGCAAGGTGGTCAGCGAACCGTCGAAATCACCCTCGAACCCCTGGATCAAGCCCATCTGCCACGTCGAGTCGGCGTGGGAGGGTTCTGCGGCCAAGACTTTCCGAAACTCCGTCTTGGCCTCTTCGTAACGACCCTCGCAGCGGAGCTCGTAGCCTCGTTGGTAGGTCGTCGCGGTGTCCATGGTCTGAGCCATTGAGGGTGGGCGCAGTATATCACACGCCCCCACCCTATGCAAAATACGGAGTTAGGCCGGACCGGGTTCAAGCCGCGTGGGCGAACCCTTCGGCTTTCGATCCGCTTCCGCCACGATCTCCGGGTCCTTGTCGGTGTCCACAGGCTTCGCGACGGGCGGAAGTTCCGGGAGCGTCTCCCCGGCGAGCACGGCGAGAAACTCCTCGCGGTTCAAGGACTCTCTTTCGAGCAACGCCTGCACGACCGCGTCGAGCTTCGGCCGGTTGGCCGTGAGGATCTCCGTGGCGCGTCGGTGACAGCCGTCCACGATCGACCGGACCTCCTCGTCGATCATCTTCGCCACGTCTTCCGAGTAGTTGCGCTCGTCGTGGTAGTCGCGGCCAAGGAACGGGTTGCTGCTCCGCTTGCCGAGAGCGAGCGTGCCGAGCTTCTCGCTCATGCCGTACTGGCACACCATCGCTCGTGCGATGCGGGTGACGCGCTCCAAGTCGTTGCTCGAGCCGGTCCAAACCTCGCCGTACACGACCTCTTCGGCGACCCGGCCACCCAGGAGTTCCGTGATGTCGTCCGTCAGCTCGTGTTCGCTCACCAGGTACTTGTCCGTCAGAGGCACCGACCACGTGGAGCCGAGCGACATGCCGCGCGGGAGGATCGTCACCTTGTGCACGGGGTCGCAGTTCTCTAACAGCTCGCCGATGATCGCGTGGCCCGCCTCGTGGTAGGCGATCACTTCGCGCTCCTTCTTGTCCAGCACGCGGCTCTTGCGTTGCGGACCCGCCACGACCCGGTCGAGCGCTTCCTCCAGGTCTTCCTGGTGGATCTTCGACTGATTGCGGCGCGCAGCAAGCAGCGCGCCCTCGTTGAGCATGTTCGCCAAATCGGCGCCGGTGAACCCGGGCGTGCGCTTGGCCAACACGTCGATATCGATGCCCGAATCGAGCGGCTTGCCCTTCGAGTGGATCGAGAGGATCTCGGCCCGCCCCTTGGCGTCGGGCACATCCACCACGATCTGCCGATCGAAGCGGCCCGGCCGAAGCAGCGCGGGATCGAGCACGTCGGGCCGGTTGGTGGCCGCGATGAGGATCACCCCGCTGTTGGGATCGAAGCCGTCCATCTCGACGAGAAGTTGGTTGAGGGTTTGTTCGCGCTCGTCGTGGCCTCCGCCGAGCCCGGCGCCGCGCTGGCGCCCGACCGCGTCGATCTCATCGACAAAGATCAGGCTGGGGCGGTGGGCCTTGGCGGTATCGAACAGGTCGCGCACGCGCGCGGCGCCCACGCCGACAAACATCTCGACGAAGTCCGAGCCCGAAATGTGGAAGAAAGGCACGCCCGCCTCGCCAGCGATGGCGCGCGCCAGATACGTCTTGCCGACGCCTGGAGGACCCGTGAGGAGGATGCCCTTGGGGATCTTCGCTCCCAACGCCGCGTACTTCTTGGTGTTCTTCAGGAAGTCGACGATCTCGAACAGCTCCTGCTTGGCCTCGTCGATGCCCGCCACGTCCTCGAACGTCACCTTGGGGCTGTTTTCGCCGGCTCGCTTGGCCTTGCTCCGACCAAAGCTCATCGCCTGGCTTCCACCCATCTGCGCCGGCTTGATCACGAAGAAGTACAGCAGCGCAAAGATGAGGATTGGGACCGCAAGCATCGACAGAATGCCGATGAGCCCCTGGCTGATCGGCGGCCTCTCGTACTTGATGGGTGCTCCCGTTTTCAGGATTTGCTCCTGGATGGCCGTCGAGCCTGCAGACTCGAGACTCGGGACGCTGACGACGAACTTCGTTCCGTCCGTGAGCGTGCCGGAGATCTCATCCTGTTGCCACACCCCCTCCTCGACGTTCCCGTTCGTCATCTCCTTGATGAGGTCGGGAAGCTGGAGCGCTTTGGGCTTCTCGCCAATCAACGTCGACGCCCCGCCGCTGAACAGGTTCATGGCGAAGATGATGGCGATGACGAAGATGACGGATGCGAAGAGCGTTTTTGCTGCTTTGTTCAAAGGGCCTCCGGAGGGCGACGAGTCGCGTCTCCTTGTTTAGCGTACGCTTCGCGCGCCCGCCACGTTTCTCTCTAATTATGGCTGGAGGGTCCCAAAAGCGGACCAAACCGAATCCGCAAGGCATCCTGGGCGCGGGCATCCGCCCGGACTCGGGTGGAGACGCGCAGGCCGGGAATCCAAACCGGACCGACGAAATCGCAGACGATGGGCAGCAGGCGGCGGGCCGATTTGGACAGCTTTGCCGCTGAAAACAGGTCCTTCACCTTCTTCTTCCCCTCGCCGCACTCGATCGCGTCGCCGGGTCGGGCGGGCCGCACGTGAAGCTCTCCCCGCACCTTTCCAGGGTCGAAACAAGCCGTCAGGGGATCGACCTCGACGGGACCGCGGTCGATCGCGAACCGCCACCCGAACGTCTCGCTCGCCGTCTCCCCAGGGGTCGCAAGCGTGGCCCTGGCCGCCATCGGCTCGCGCGTGCTCGCCACCCGGAGGGTCGCCTCGTCCCACTCCGCCACGGCCGCGCCGTCCTCGGCGGTCACGCTTCCCAGGGTCTCGTGCCCGAGCCCCTCGAGGACCTGCGCGACGTGCTCGTACGCGAACGTGCCGCCCACCACGGCCCCGGCGAGCCGAACCGCTCGGCGCAGCAGCGGCCTCGGAACGTGCGCCAACCGCATCCGGTCCAGCACCACCTCCGCGTCCTGGGCCACAAAGCGCAAGGGACCGTTCGGCTCGAGTTCGCACCGTTCCAGGGCCGCCGCCGCCATCGAATCGAGCAGCGCATCCTCCTCTGCGGCGAGGCGCGCCATCCGTTCGATCGCCTCGTCGCATCCGGGGTGGCAAAGGCGCAGCTCGGGAAGCACGCGGTGGCGGACGCGGGCGCGCGCGAACGCGAGATCCTCGTTGGACGGATCGTCGTGGGTCCACAAGCCCTTGGCTTCGCAGTACGCGCGCGTCTCCGCGCGCGTGAACTTCAGGAGTGGGCGCACGATGCCGTCGCGCGCTTCGGGAATGCCCGCCAGCCCGCGCAGGCCCGTTCCCCTCGACAGGTTCAGCAAGACCGTCTCGAGGAGATCGTCGCGGGTGTGCGCGGTGGCTACGAGGGTGGTGTGGGCAAGCCCCTGCACCTGTCGGAAGAACTCGTAGCGCGCGTTCCGCCCCGCCTCTTCGAGCCCAATCCCCTGCCTTTTCGCAATCGCGGGGACATCCGCGCGTCCGGGATAGAACGGGACGCCCAACTCGGCGCAGAACGCCTGGCAGCGCTCCATCTCCCGCTTCGCCTCTTCCCGCTGTCCGTGGTGGAGGTGGGCCGCCACCACGGGCACGCCGAGCGCGACCAGCAGATCGAGGAGGCACGTCGAATCGGGTCCGCCGCTGTAGCCGACCAATACGAGATCCTCCGGGGCGATGAGCTGGGACGACTCCAGGTGCGCGCGAAAGCGCTCGAGCATGGGCCGATTCTACCGATCGCGCACAAAATGCCCATGCGGGGCACCCAATGCCGTGGTCGATGGGGTATTCCCAAGGGACCAGCCAGCAACCGGACTTGCGCGGGGCCTTCCTGCGTGCGTCCCCACCCAAACGCGACACAGGAGGCCGAGGCATGCGAACAGACGACCAGACGTTCCTCGACCAGCTCCGCGCCCTTGCCAAGCTCGACAACCCCGAGGTGGTGCGCGAGGAGCTGGAGCCTGTCCGGCTGGAAGACCTCGCCGAGGCGTTCACGCGTCTCGAGCACGAGGAGGCCCTGGCGATCCTCAACCAGCTCGACGAAGGGACGGCCGCCGATATCCTGGTCGAAGTCCCCACGGAGACGGCGCGCAAGCTGATCAGCGAGCTTCCCGACGACATGCTCGCGCACTACCTCGACATCTTGCCGATGGACGACGCGCTCGAGCTGCAGGAAGAGCTCCCGCCCGAGCGTTTCGAGGCGCTGCTGGAGGTCATCCCCGCCGAGGATCGCCTCGAGATCCGGCGCCTGATGACCTATCCCGAGGACTCCGCGGGCCGGATCATGACGGAGGACTTCCTGGCCGTGCGGCCGGAGGACACCGTCGAGGAGGCGATCCGCCTGATCCGCGAGGCGCCCGAGGAGGAGTACGAGTCGGTCAACGACATCTACGTGCTCACGGAGGACGGCCACCTCGTGGGCGTGTTCAGCCTGCGCGAGGCGATTCGCGCCGAGCCAGACCAGCTTGCGCGGGACATCATGGAGGGCGACCTGGTGACGTGCTCGCCGCTCACGCCCGCGGAGGACGTCGCTCGCCAGATCGCGCGGTACGGATTCTACGCGATGCCCGTGGTGGACGGGCGTGGGCGGATGCTGGGGTTCGTCACGGTGGACGACGCCCAGGAGATCCTCAGCGAGGCGGACACCGAGGACGTGCTGGCCCTGGGCGGCGTCTCGGGTGACGCCGAGGCGTACCTATCGCTCAGCATCCCGCAGCTCGTCCGAAGGCGGCTGCCCTGGCTCTTCATCCTCTTCGTCGCGGAGACGTTCACGGGAGCGGTGCTTAGGCACTACATCGGCGGCGCGAAGGACTCGACGATGGGGCATCTGGCGATCATGGCCCAGCTCAGCCTCTTTATCCCGCTCCTGATCGGCGCAGGCGGCAACTCGGGCTCGCAGGTGACGACAACGATCACCCGCGCCCTCGCGGTGGGCGAGGTGAAGACCTCGGACTTCCTGATCGTGTTTCGGCGCGAGTTCGTGACGGCGCTGTTCGTAGGGTGCGCGTTGGGGACCGTCGGGTTCGCCCGCGCCTATTTCGGCTGGGCCTCGGGATGGCACGTGTCGCTGATCGTCGGCATCGCGCTGCCCGCGATCGTGATCTGGGCGGCGACGGTCGGGAGCGTGCTTCCCTTGGCCGCCAAGCGGGTCGGCATCGACCCCGCGGTGATGAGTGCGCCCTTCATCACCACGTTCGTGGACGCCACGGGGCTCATCATCTACTTCGAAATCGCCCGCAGGGTGCTCGGCCTCGAGTTTTAGGGTTCGAGAACACGCCCGTCCAGCGGGCGTGTCCCCCTAACTCTTTTCGAGGGCGAGGCGGAGTACCTGGTCGGCGCGCTTCACGAAGTGGACGGTGAGGGCCTTGCGGATCTCCTCCGGCACCTCTTCGTCAAAGTCCTTGCGGTTGTCCTCGGGCAGGATCAGGGTGTCCACCCCGGCCCGATGCGCGGCGAGCACCTTCTCCTTGATGCCGCCCACGGGAAGGACCTGGCCGGTGAGGCTCATCTCCCCGGTCATCGCGAGGCGCGGCTTGATCAGGCGGCCTGTGAGCAGGGACACCAACGCGGTGAGCATCGTGACGCCCGCGGACGGGCCGTCCTTGGGAACGGCGCCTGCGGGGACGTGCACGTGCAGTTCCGACTTCTCGAAGACCGTAGGGTCGATCTTGAGCTGCTTCGCATGGCTGCGCACGTAGCTGAGCGCCGCGGTGACGCTCTCCTTCATCACGTCGCCGAGCTGCCCCGTGAGAATCATCCCTTTGGAACCCGGCATGACCGCGGTTTCGACGAACAGGACGTCCCCCCCGACCGGCGTCCACGCCAGCCCGACGGCCGTGCCTGGAATGCGGTCGCGCTCCAAAACCTCCTCGTGGAGGTAGCGCGGCGCCCCAAGCGCGTTCTGCACGAAGCGCGGCGTGACCACGACCTTCGCCTTGCGCCCTTCGGCGAACAGGAGGGTGGCCTTGCGGACGACGTTGGCGATCTCCCGTTCGAGGTTCCGCACGCCCGCTTCACGGGTGTAGAAGCGGATCATGTTGCGAAGGGCGGTCTCTTTGAACTCGATCTGCGCCGGCCGCAGCCCGTGCTCCTCGACCTGTTTGGGAATGAGGTGCCGCTTCGCGATCTCGAACTTCTCCTCTTCGGTGTAACCCCCGAGTTCGATGACCTCCATCCGGTCCCGCAACGGAGGCGGAATCGTGTCCAGGCGGTTGGCCGTGGTGACGAAGAACACGCGAGAGAGGTCGAATGGGGCGTCGATGTAGTGGTCGCGGAACGTCGAGTTCTGCTCGGGGTCCAACACTTCGAGCAGCGCCGAGGAAGGGTCGCCTCGGAAGTCGTTGCCAAGCTTGTCGATCTCGTCGAGCATGAACACCGGGTTGTTGGTGCGCGCGCGCCGCAACCCCTGGATGATCTGCCCGGGAAGCGCGCCGATGTACGTGCGCCGATGGCCCCGAATCTCCGCCTCGTCGCGCATGCCGCCCAGGGAGATGCGAACGAACTCCCGCCCCATCGCATGGCCGATCGAGCGGCCGAGGGACGTTTTGCCGACGCCGGGAGGTCCCGCGAAGCAGAGGATCGGTTGCCGGATCTTGCCGTCCTTCTTCACCTTCCGCACGGCCAGAAACTCGATGATCCGCTCCTTGATCTTGTCGAGGCCGTAATGGTCGTCGTCGAGGATTTTCTTGACGTTGTCGAGCTCGATGGCGTCGTCGGTGGATTTCGACCAGGGCAACGCGACCATCCAATCGATGTAGGTGCGCGCGACGGAGTATTCCGGGGAACCGGGCGACATGCGGCGCAGCCGATCGAACTCGCGGTTCACCTCGTGCAGGGCGTCGTCGGTCATCCCCGCGGCATCGATCTTCTCGCGCAGCTCGTCGAGCTCTTCGGCGCGTTCGTCGCTCTCGCCCAGTTCGCGCTGGATGGCCTTGAGCTGCTCGCGCAGGTAGTACTCGCGCTGGCTCTTGCTCAGCTCCGTGTTGACTTCGCTCTGCACCTTCGAGCTGAGTTCGAGAACCCGGACCTCCTTGCCCAGCATCTCCAGGAGCGACCGCAGACGCTCCCAAAGGTCCTGCGATTCGAGAATCCGCTGCTTCTCCTCCACGGAGAGCGTCATATGGGCGGCCACGAGGTCGGCCATCACCGGCGTCTCCTGGACGGCCTGCGTGAGCGTTCGCAGCTCTTCCGGAAGTTGGGGCGAGAGCCGCACCGCTTGTTCGAAGAGCGCGGCGACCGAACGCCGCAGCGCCTCGACCTCTTCGGTCTTGTCCGGCGCGAGCGGCGGCTCGTCGATCACCTCGATGCGCGCGGTGAGGTAGGGGTGTTCCTGGATCTGCTCGACAATGCGGAAGCGCGAGACACCCTGGACGATGAGCCTCACGGCGTCGGGCATTTTGACGAGCGTCCGGATGATCACGGCGCACCCGTACTCGTAGACGTCGTCGAAGGTCGGGTTCTCCGTCTGCGGCTTCTTCTGCGCGACGACGCCGATGACGCGGTTGTTGCCCACGATGCTCTCGTCGATGAGCTGCACGCTCGCCTCGCGCGCCACGCTGAGGGGAGCGATGAGCATCGGATAGATCACCGAGTCGCGAAGCGGAAGGATGTTGAGGATCGGCGGAATGTCGGGCTTCGGCTCGTCCTCGCCGAGGTTCTCGATGCGCGGCTCGCTGCTCTCGAGATCGAGGGTTTCGTCGTCGACCGGTGTCTTGGTTTCAGGCATTTTCACTCTCCGCCTCGACCTTGGGAATGCGCACGAGCATGATCCCGTTGCTGTAACGAGCCTCGATGCGCTCCATGTCCAGCGGGATCTCCGGCAGCTTCACTTCGCGAAGAAACTCTCCGTAACAGATTTCAAGCTGGTAGAAGCCGGTCTTCGCGCAAGCGGGCGCTGTTTCTTCGTTCCGGACGCCGCGAATCAGCAGCGTGTTGCGGACGGCGTTGCCGATCACCTGGATGTCGCGGCCGCGCACGCCTGCGATTTCGGCCTTGACGACGATCGCGCCCCGCTCTTCGAGCACGTCCACCCGCGGCTCCCAACCGCTCGAACTGGCCAGGGTCGGCCCCGAGCGGAACATCTCCTCGCTCAGCCGCTGCAACTCGGCGCCGAGCTGCCAGAACCAATCGTCCGTTTCACGCCGGGCCATCTCTTCGATTGTACCAACGGAATCCCCCGACACCCCAATCGGCGGCCGGCATCCAATCTTTATCGTTCCCTTGCGCCCAATCGTGGTATGACACTAGAAGAAGGGGCCGCTCGCAGGATCCCGAGGAGCTTCCCATGCGCTGGAATCATCTGATCATTGCCGGAGCCGCGTGCCTTGCCATGGCGTCGGGCTGCGGAGGGGGCGGAGGCGCGGCCAACGTCTCCGGACGCGTCACCACGTTCATCACCGACTCGATGGACGGAAACGACCATGTCTGGGTCACGATCTATTCGGCGGAACTCGTCGCATCGTCCGGCGCCCGCGCAACGCTCTTCGAGGATGTCGAGGGCTACACGGTGGACCTCAAGACCCTGCGGGACGGCACGGGTGCGCTGTTCTCCCTGCTGGGCGCGGAATCCGTGCCCTCGGGGGACTACACCACCGTTCGGTTCACCCTCGATCGGCAGGTCAAGGTCTTCCCGGCCGGACAGTCCACCGGGATCAACCTGACGTTCGCGCCGGCATTCTCGATTCCCGGGCAATCCGGTCGATCCCGGCTGGAACTGGCGTTCGGAGGCACCAAAACCATCGCGGTCGGCAACAACGACCTGGTGATCGACTTCGACCTCGCCAACTGGGACGACGATGGAACCGACATCACGCCCGCTCTGCGCGAAGGCACGTCCAACGGCTTGAACGACGAAGGCCGCCACATCGGGCGCCGGTTCTTCGGCACGGTGTCCAACCTCGCGGGAACCGCGCCGGACCAGAGCTTCACCTTGACGGTGCGGGACACGTTCAGCTTCACCGTCGTGACGGATTCCCAAACGACCGTCTTCAACTCCAACGGCGAGGCGAATCCCTCCCTTGCCAACGGCCAAACCGTCGAGGTGCGGGGGATCTACTCCCTCACCTCGGACGCGTTGGCCGCGTGGCTCGTGCGCATTCGTCCGCCTGGGGACCAACCCGGCGAGGCGTCCGTCGAGGGCGCACCTTCCAACATCGGCGAGTCCACGTTCGACGTGGCGATCCGCGAGGCGCACGGGTTCCAACCGCGCCAGGACCACGTCACGGTCGAGGTGGGCGCCAACACCCGGTTCTTCTCGCACAGCGGACTGCCGATGACGCAGGCGGACTTCCTGGCGGCCTTGGCCACCGCGCAACGCGTGGAGGCGGAGGGCACGTACCTCAACGGCACGAACCGCTTGGTGGCGCGCAAGGTCAAACTGGATGGCGAGAACCACGAGCACGAGGCCGAAGCCAAGGGCGCGCCCGGCTCGATCAACGCCGCCGAGCACACGTTCTCGATCACGCTTTCGGAGTGGAACGGCTTCTCGGGCTCCGTTGGAGCGATCCTGCCCGTCGAGATGGACCAGGATGCCACGTACCGGGATCAGGGCGGGAACACGGTCGACGCGGAGACGTTCTTCGCCGCACTGGCATCCGCCCCGTCCGTCGAAGCCGAGGGGCACTACGTCGACGGCAAGCTGATCGCCCGCAAGGCGAAACTGGACGATTAGCCGGGAGCCAACGATGCACGCCCGTCCAGCGGGCGTGGCACCCCTCCCGCTTAGTCCGGCGTGTCGTCCAGCACGTACTCCACCGCCTCGAGGAGCGTCTCGAAGGTGCCCTCGGGCTGAGGGGACAACTCGGCGGCCGCCTCGGGCGAGGTCACGCCCGACAGAACCAGCAGGGGACGACACCCGACGGCCCTCCCGCACTCCATGTCCGTGTCCTTGTCCCCGACGAAGAACGCCCCCTCGAGGGTCAGGCCGAACTCCTCGCGCGCCTTGAGAAGCATCCCAGGGCCGGGTTTGCGGCAGGGGTCGTTGGCCTCGTCGTGCGAGTAGCAGTAGTAGAACTTCCGAATCTGGAACCCATGGGGTGCGAGCGCGGCCTGGATCGCCGCGTCGATTTTCGCGACCTCCTCGATCGGGGTCAGACCCAACGCGACGCCCTGCTGGTTCGAGACGACGTAGAGGTCGTAGCCCGCGCCATGGAGCCTGCGCAAAGCCTCCACCGTGTACGGGAACAGCTCGAGCTTCTCCAGGTGCGTGACGTACGGCGTGATGTCCACGTTGAGCACGCCGTCGCGGTCGAGGAAGATGGGTCTTCGCATCATTGCACCCCCGCCAATCCGCGTCGGAACGCCCAACCCCAAAGCCCGCCGGCCAAGACGCACGCGCCGCCCACGTGGAGGGCGAGTTGCAGAGACGTCCCGTGCGCGAGCCACCCGAAGAACAGGACGCCGAAGGGCCCCAGTCCCGAGAGCGCCCAGATGTGCATCGCGAGCACGCGCCCCCGCAACCGGTCCGGCGAAAGCAACTGGAACAGGGTGTTGGTTGTGTTGAACTGCATGATGGCGGCGGCTCCTATCAAAGCCAAGATCGGATAGGCGGCTGGGCCCGTGCGGGCGAAGGCGAGGAGGGACAGACCGACGCCGATCAGGATCATCGACGCGCGCACGACGAAGGCCTTCACCGGACGATGCGACGTCATCACCATGAGGACCAGACCGAGAAACGCCCCAATCCCGATAAAGGTCATGGCCAAGCCCAATCCCTTCTCGTCGAGACCCAACATGTCCTTGGCGATCGCCGGCATCAGCGAGATATAGAAGAGGCCGAACATCGAGACGATGGACTCCATCACGAACAGCGTGCGCAGCCTCAGATCGCGAAACGTGTAGAGCATGCCCTCGAACAAGAGGTCCTTGATCGGTTGCGGCTCGCGCGTTCCCGCGCCCAGGTCGGCCCGGATCGCGAGCGCTGCAAAGATGAGGGCGAGGTAGCTCACGGCGTTCACCCCGTAGCAGGAGCGGGGACCGTAGGCGGCGAGCAAGATACCCCCGATCGCCGGCCCGACAACCCTGGCGAAGTTGAAGGTCATGGCATTGAACGGCACAGCCATCGGCAGCTCTTCCGAGGGGACCACCCGCGAGATGACCGACTGGCGCGTCGGCATCTCGAGACACGCCATGCATCCGACGATCAGCGACACGACGAGCACGTGCCAGTACTGGACGAAGCCCAGCGGGTGTCCCGGCGTGGGCCAGCTCGCCACCATCAGAAAGAGGGCGCAGAGGCCGAACACACTCTGCGTGAACACGAGCACCTTCCGCTTGTTGAACGTGTCGGAGAGCGCTCCTGCGAACGGTCCGAAGAGCGAAACGGGCGCCATGGCGCAGAACGTCACGAACGCGAGCTTGGCCTCGTCGTGGGTGATCTCGTACACGAGCCAGCCTTGGGCGATGTTCTGGACCCAACTGCCGGTGAAGGAGAAGAACGAGCCGGACCAGAGAAGGCGGAAGTCGCGGTGGCGAAAGACTCGGAGTTGCGAAGCCGACAACTTGAGTCGTAATGCCGCGAGCATGATCTTGATTCAGTATGGCTGACGGCGTCTTGGGCCCGAGGCGCGTCTGGTACATTGTGCTGTTGCCCGAGTCGCCCGAGATCATGGTGCCAGAACTGAAAAAACTCCGAATCCTCCAGGTTGTTTCCAGTTCGGCAACCTCGGGAGCGGAGCGCCACGTCTTCGCCCTTTCCAAGCACTTGCGGGACCGCGGCCACCAAGTCGAGGTGATCTGTCCCGAGGGCGGTTGGCTTTCCGAGGACCTTCGCCTCGCTGGGATTCCCGCGCACGTGACCGAGATGAAGGGCCGCGGCTGGTTTCAATCGGTCGGGCTCGTCATGCGGCTGGCCAAAGAGCAGAAGATCGACGTGATCCACTCGCATCTGACGCGCGCGACCTACTTCGGGAGTTTGGGGGGCCTGTTCCGGGGCGTTCCCGCCGTGGCGACGGTGCACATCGCCAACCACGACCAGATCTACAAGCGGATGGCGCGAGGCAAGAACCGTCTGGTAGCGGTGAGCAACTTCGTCCGCGGCATGTTGCACGGGCGCGGCATCCCCGACCGCTTCATCGACACGGTGTACAACGGCACCGATTTCGTCGGATTCGCGAAGTCCCCGCGCGAGGACGTGATGGCGGAGTTCGAGATTCCGGACGATCGCAGGGTCGTCGGCCTCGTCGGCCGCGTGTGCCGTGAGAAGGGCCACCTCGACATGATCGAGGCGATGCGACAAGTCCGCTCG
Organism: Fimbriimonadaceae bacterium; assembly: GCA_023957775.1. NCBI lineage: Bacteria > Bacillati > Armatimonadota > Fimbriimonadia > Fimbriimonadales > Fimbriimonadaceae > Fimbriimonadaceae bacterium. Next base: position 172,849 of record JAMLGR010000003.1, read on the forward strand.
TCCCATCCCGACGCCCACCTCGTGTTCGTCGGCCGCGTCGTAGAGGATTTCAAAGGGCAGGTGGACGACGCGATCCGCGCGGCCGATCTAGCGGACCGCGTCACGCTCACGGGAGTCCGCCACGACGTCCCCCGCCTGCTGGACTCGTTCGCCCTCTCGACCATGCCCTCGCACATCGAGACGTTCGGCATCGCCGCGATCGAGGCGATGGCGCGCGGACGGGCCGTCGTCGCGACGCGCGTCGGCGGGCTGCCCGAGGTGGTGCGCCACCAACAGACCGGGCTCCTCGTGGACCTGTGCCCCGGCGAGCTGGCCAACGCGGTGAGCTACCTGCTCGAGCACGAGTCCGAGCGTGTGGAGATGGGCTCGATGGGCCGGCGCATCGTCGAAGAGAAGTTCACGATTTCCCAGATGGTGGCTCGCCTCGAGAACGTCTACGGCAAGGCGGTCACGGAGTAGGCGTCCGCCAACCTCCACGGGTATATTGATCGTCCCGACGGCGCCGTACCCAAGTGGCTAAGGGAAGGGTCTGCAAAACCCTCATTCAGCGGTTCGATTCCGCTCGGCGCCTCCACTCCCAAAAAGCAAGAAACCCCCGCCCAGTGCTCGGCGAGGGTTCCTCAGGTGTGCGGCGCGCGAACGCTATCGGCGCCGTCTTCGGGCCAACAGCCCGAATCCGCCCAAGGCGAGCGCCAGCATCGACGCGGGCTCGGGAACGGCCGTGCCGACTCCGGTCTCGCCGGAGTAGGCCGCCCGGATCTGGAACTCGCTCGGGTCTCGCAGGGGGTCGTAGAGCGAGGGGATCCAACCGGCGGGCCGGTCGATGAAGTCGAGGTTGCCGCGCATCACGCCGGTTTGCCCGATCAACTGGTTCTGCTCGGCGATAGCCCCACCGACGATCGTGCCGACCCCTTCCAGGACGTAGGAGTCGTTGTTGTGGTAGCCGTACAGCGAGACGGCGTCGAGATCGATCGCCCAGAGCATCACCGGGGCCGCATAACCCGCACCCGGGATGGCGCCGAAGATCATCAGATCCGGGCCCGCGGGAGCGGCGCCGGTGCCGGTCAGGCTGACATCGATGATGCCGCCAGGCCCGACGTAAGGCGCATCCTGGCCGGTGAACATCACCTGGAGGACGAGATCGCCTCCAAAGATTCCGCCGGCGTCAAACACGGGAAACACGGGCGGCGCAGGCCAACCGGGCCAGTAGGCGGTGACCTCGTTGCCTCCCGGGCCGAAGGTCAAGGTGTCGGCAGCCACGCCGTTGGTCGCCCACTCGGGGGGCCCACCTGGCGGGTTGAAGGCGCCAAAGTTCAAATCGTGACCAGTGATGGTCGGCGTCAAAGGCGCGGCGCCCGAGAAGGCCGCACACGCCAACACCATCAAGCCAAAGCCTATCCTCTTCGTCATCGTTCCCTCCTTCGGGAGATCCCAGCACTTACGCAAATCTTGCCTCCGCCCAACGGCAGAGGGCTCTATTGTAACACAACATGTACGTCTCGGCCAACTTTAGACATGAATCGTTCCAGTACCTTCGCAGGAATCTTCCCCGGGCCGAGGGTAGACTCCCCAACCTTCGGTCGGAACTTCCGCATCCCTCGCGGGAAACCGCTCGTCCTTTCTGCTAAGCCATGGCACCACGGACCGACACGGCCCCTCCCCTTCCCAAGGGGAAAACGGACCGCATCTCGCCTCTGGGCGTGATCGCGCCACCCCCCATCCACGTCGAATCGCCGCGGTTTTCGGGTTCGCTGGCCATGCTGTTCGCCTGCGTGCGCGACCGGAAGGTGGACCTCCTCGACGTGCCGCTCGCACCGATCTGCGAGGCTTACTTCGAGTACTTGATGCGCAGCGGAGACCCCGATTTGGACGAGGCCGCCGCCGCGCTGGCCGCCCTCGCGTACCTTCTCGAGCGGAAGGCGTGGGCGCTGCTTCCCGTGGAAGAGCCCGAACCGGAGGCCGACGACTCGTTGGCGCTGTTGCCGCCGACCGTCCACGAGTACGAGCTCGCCATCGAGGCGCTGAGGCACTGGCAAGAGGTGCGCGAGCGCCTGTTCTTCCGCCCCCACGACGTCGGCCCCAACCCTTACGAGCTTCCCTTCCAACTCGGCAACGTCACGCCGAGCGACCTTGCCCGGGCGTTCGAGCGCGCGCTGAGCCGCGCGGTCCCCACGCCGTTCGACTCCCCCGTCAAGCCGCGACGCTCCCTGTCCGATCAGATGGGCGTGGTCCTCCGTGCTCTCACGGAGGCGTGGCAGCCGCTTGAGTCGCTGATGCCCTCGCCCTTTACCCGCACCGACGCCGTGTACTCGTTCCTCGCGGTGCTCGAGCTCATCCGCCTCGGGCAGGCGGCGCTGCGGCTGGTGGACGGCGAGGTGGTCTTCGCCCGACCCGGAGCCCGCAAGCGATGAGTTCGGCCAACGTCGTCGAAGCCTTGCTGTTCGTCGCGGACGCCCCCGCCACGCGCAGCGCCCTTGCGGACGCGGCGAATGTCTCGGAGGCCGAGATCGACCGGGCCATCGCCGAGCTTCGCCAACGGTTGGAAGGCACCGCACTCGACATCGTGGAGATCGCCGGGGGGTACCAGCTCTGCACGCGCGAGGCCTTCGCCGAGGCCATCGGCAACTTCCTGCAACCCCAGCGTCAGAAGCTCAGCAGGTCCCTGATGGAGGTGCTCGCCATCGTCGCGTACCGCCAGCCCGTCACCCAGGCGGAGATCGATGGGGTGCGGGGCGTCCAGAGCGACTACGGCGTGAGGGGACTCCTCGAGAGGCGCCTCATCCAGGAGGTCGGACGCAAGGACACCCCGGGCCGGCCCGTGCTCTACGGCACGACCCAACAGTTCCTGCACCAGTTCAACCTCAACGCCCTCGACCAGCTTCCGGAGCTGCGCGAGGGAGCGTCCGACGACGACATGCAGCCCGCTCTGCCCCAAGGGGAACCCGCCTCGACGACCTTTGAGTAGACTTGGATAGCCCCATGCGATCCCCGATCCCGCGCGCCATCGTCTGTTCCGTCCTGGCGGGATCCGTCTGCCTGGCCGGCGCCTTCGATATCACGGCCAAACGCGGGGTCATCCTCGACGACGCCACGGGCAAGGTTCTCTGGGAGAAGGACGCGGACACCCCCGCCTTCCCCGCGAGCACGACGAAGATCATGACGGCGATGCTGCTCATCGAGCGCGCGAAGCCGGACGAGATCATCGTGGCGCCACCCGATACCGAGGAGGTCACCGGCTCGAGCATGCACCTTCGCCCCGGCGAGCGCGTGCGGGCGCGAGACCTGCTCTCCGCGATCCTCCTGCGCAGCGCCAACGACGGCGCCCACGCGGTGGCCGTGCACCTCGCGGGTTCCGATCTCGAATTCGCCAAGCTCATGAACGAGCGCGCGAAGGCGATCGGGTGTACGCACACGCACTTCCACAACCCGCACGGTCTGAACGACGACGAACACACGGTCTCCGCGCGGGACCTCGGATTGATCGCGCGCGAGGCCATGAAGTACCCGGCCTTCCGGGAGGTGGTCAGCCATCGCGCCGTCACGATCGAGCGAAGCATGAATCTGGAGGACCGGGTCATGGTGAGCCGCAACAAGGCCCTCCGGCAAGACCCCACGATCGACGGCATCAAGACGGGCTACACCGTTCCCGCCGGGCACTGCTTCGTCGGCAGCGCGACGCGGGGCGGCCGGCGTGTGATTACGGTCATCCTCGACAGCGCGGATTGGCAGGAGGACAACCGGCAGATGCTGGACTGGGCGTTCGCGCAAACGGAGCTTCGAGAGGTGGCCGGCCCCGGGACCACCGTGGGGCGCGTGGCCGTCGTCGGCGGCAACACGGCGACCGTCGCGGCCGCACCCCAACATCCCGTGGTGCACGCGGAGGCCAAAGGTTCGCTGCAGCCGGCCAGCATCCGCCTCCTTCCGCGAAACGAGTTGAGGGCCCCGATCCGAAAGGGCGACCTGCTGGGCCAGGCCGAGTTCCGAGACGCCGACGGCTTCATCCAGCACGTCCCGATCGTGGCGGCGGAGGATTTGAAGCGGCGCCCCTGGCTGCAGGCCCTGGCGGCGAACGTGGGTCCGTTTGCCCCCTGGATGGCCTTTGCCGGCGTCGCCGGGTATGCGGTGCGCAGGCGCCGCACCGTGCGGCGGAGCAAAAGCCGACGGAGCCAACATGCGCGGTAAGTCCGCCGCTCCAAAAACGTCCGAACGCGGCACCGAACGGCTCCACAAGCGCATCGCCGGAGCGGGCCTCTGCTCGCGGCGCGCCGCCGAAGAGTGGATCGCGCAAGGGCGCGTCGAGGTCAACGGCCGGATCGTGACGGAGATGGGCGTCCAAGTCGGTCCCGACGACGTCGTGCGCGTGGACGGACAGACGCTGGGCGGCACGCGCCACTTCTACCTGGCCATGAACAAACCGACCGGCGTGGTGACCACGCTGAGCGATCCCCAAAGGCGACGGACGGTCGCCCAACTTCTTCCCGAAGTTGGAGGCGCGGTCCTCAAACCCATCGGACGCCTTGACATGGACACCGAAGGACTGCTGCTCTTCACCAACGACGGCACGTTCGCCCACCGGATGGCACACCCGCGCTACGAGATCGAGAAGGAGTACCACGCGCTTGTCGAGGGCGTGCCGAACGAGGAGGCTCTCCAGAAGCTGCGCGACGGCGTCGTGGTCGAGGGCCGCCGCACCGCGCCCGCCAACGTGCGCATCAAGCACGTCGTGCAGAAGAGCGGCGACGCCTTGTTGATCCTGATTCTCCACGAGGGTCGGAAGCGCCAGGTGCGGCTCATGTGCGAGGGAGTGGGACACCCCGTCAATGCGCTCAAGCGGGTCCGAATCGGCCCGATCTATCTGGACAAACTGCCGCGCGGCGCGTGCCGCATGCTCGGCAAGCAGGAAGTCGACACGCTCAAGAAGCTGATCGGCATCTAACGGGCCTGTCCGAGCCGCATTTTCTGCCGCAGCTCCTTCCCCACGGCGTCGATGGGGTGCGCGGCCTCCTCGTCCCGATAGCGCTGGAGTTCCATCCTGCCGGCGGCGTCCTCGGCGATCCACTCCCGGGCAAAGCCGCCCGAGCGGATTTCGCGCAGCAAGTCCCGCATCCCCGCGCGGGTTTCACGCCCGACGATGCGCTCCTCCGCGGCGAACCCACCCCACTCCGCCGTGTCGCTGATGGCGGCGCGCATGCCGGCCAACCCGCGTTCGTACAGCAGATCCGTGATCAACTTGGCCTCGTGCAGGCATTCGAAGTACGCGACCTCGGGCTGGAACCCTTCGGCGACCAACGTCTCGTAGGCCGCCTTGATCAGCCCGGGAATGCCTCCGCACAACACGGCCTGCTCGCCGAAGAGATCGCTCTCCGTCTCCTCGGCGAACGTCGTCTCGAGCATCAGCACGCGGGCAGAACCGATGCCCCACGCGTAGCCGAGAGCCGTGTTCCAGGCCGTTCCCGTCGCGTCGGTGTGGACGGCCACCAGCGCGGCGAGCCCCTTTCCTGACTCGAACTCGCGCCTCAGCCACGCCCCCGGCCCCTTGGGCGACACCAGGGCGACATCGATGCCTTCCGCCGCCTCGATCAGCCCGTAGCGGATGTTGAAGCCGTGGGCGAAGAGAAGCGTGTCGCCGGGTCGCAGATACGGGGCCACCTGATCGCGGTAGAGGTGGCGCATCGGCACGTCCGGGGTGCACAGCATCACGACGTCGGCGCACTCCGCGGCGGCCTCGATTCCCAGAGGGTGGAATCCGGCGGCGGCGGCCGCGTCGAAGCCCCTTCCCGGCCGCGCCCCCACGCACACGTCGATCCCCGAGTCGCGCAAGTTCAATGCGTGCGCATGGCCCTGGTTGCCGTAGCCGATCACCGCCACCCGCTTCCCACGAATGGCCTCGAGGGCGTCTGCGTTTGCTTCCAGCATGCGCGCCATGGCCCATTGTGCCGCAACGGGAGATTTCCACTTGCGCGCACCCCCGCACGGGCATACAATCAGAGCAACGAAGGAGCGTCCCGCGCGTTCGATCTGCGGGATGGATTTCAGGGAGAGAGACTGATGGGCACGATGCTTCCATGGGCTGCGCTTGCAACGGCGGTTGCAGCCTTTCTGACGCGCGACGGTTCCAATGCGACCGTGGCACCACCTGGGGAACCCTCCCCGTTTTGGAAGGCGATCGGCGCCGACAGGCCGAGTTGGATCTCCCTCGCCCTCTTCGCGGCGATCGCCGTGCTGGCCGGATGGAAGTTCGACACGGACGCCCCGGGAGCCCTCTCGGCGGGCCTCGGCGCGGCGCTCGGGTGCGTTCTGGCCGCTGCGGCCCGAACGGCCAGCGCGGCGCGGCCCGCGCCGACGGCGCTGCCCATCGTGCCCCTTGCGTTCGCGACGGCGGCGGTCGCCTTGGCGCCGCTCGTCCACGGCGGCACCTTGTCGCAGACGCATTTCGGGCTGTGTGTCGGTGCGGTGGCCGGCGCTTATCTCCTGGCGGCCGACTCTTGGGCCGTGCGCGCGTCCATCCTGGTGGTCCTGCTCGTGGCCGCGAACGAACTCGGCATGGCGAGCCGCGGCCAGAGCGTGGGGCAGACGGGCTCGGTGCTGGGTTTGGCCGCATCGGTCGGCGGCGTCCTTGCAAGCGCGGCCGCCGAACTCGTGCGGCGGCAAAGGGGCTCGGCCGGCGTCTCCACGCTCGGGGCGGGCTGGGGGATGGCGGCGCTGTTCGCCGGGGGATCGCTGCTGCTCGCGCAACGCTACCTCTACGTGCAGTCCGTCGGAAACCTCGCCGCCGCGTCGATCGGGGCGGCGCTCGTGGTGCACTGGCTCCTGGCGTCGCAAGAGAACGACGAATCCGGCTTTCGGTTCACCCTCGCCTCCGTCGTCTGGGTCGCCCTGGCCACGCTCGCGTTCGGCATCGATCGGGGCTTCGGCATGGCCGTCTCCCTTCTCGCCGCAGGCGCCATGCTGGTCGCTCTCGGCAACATCCGCGGACTGTTGAGCCTGGGCGCCGTCGCGGGTCTGGTCCTGTACCGCGTCTTCCGTGAGACCCACGCCGACACGTCGCGCGCCTTCGACATCGGGCAACACTACGCCATCATCGGGCTCCTTCTCGGAGTGCTGTTGCCGCTGGCCTTCGTCGCCTGGCTTCCCAAGGGCTCGGCTTCGAAGGGGAGGCTCGCCGCCGCGACGCTGCTTGCCGTCGTGCTGTTCCACGGCCTCGCGGTGGCCTCGGCCGTCTTCCTGGGAGCCAAAGGCGTGGTCGGACTGCTGGTCGGCCTCGGCCTGGCCGCCTTCGCCGAGGGGTTCCGAGGAGGAACGCGCCCGGCCGTGCTCGCCATGGGCGGGTCCGCTTGCGCCGCCCTCCTCGTCGGGTACGGCTGGCTCGGACCCTGGCTCGACCTCGCACGCGATGAGAAACTGCCCCTGCTCGGTTGGATCGCGGGCGTCGCCGTGGTCGCCGCCATCGTGATCTTGCTTCTGGGCCGGCCCGAGAAAGAGGAGGCGGCTTCGTGAAGGCGACCCGAATCTGGAGTCTGCTTGCCGGTTCCCTGCTGTGCCTCTTCCTCCTCGCCCAAGGAGTGACCGAGGAGGTCCCGCTCGGAGGCGTCCAAGGGTTGGTCACTATGTCCGAGAACGGCCGCCCCCTCCCCGGCGCCACGGTCATGCTTCGCCCCGTGGTCGAGGCCGAGTACACCCGCATCCGATCCGCGGAGACCGATGCGGCCGGCGCCTTCCACCTGCGCAACCTGCCGGCCGGCGAGTACACGATCGAGGCGTACGCGAAAGCCCACAGCCTCGGCGAGTCGCGCATCACGATCGCCGAGGGGGCGCCGACGGCCCTCCAGCTCGACCTCAAGCCCCAGGCGCCCCATCTCGACCTCTATGCGAGCCAGCGCGTCTTCACGCCCGCCGAAGAACCCCAGTTCGAGGCGCACGGCTTCGCCGAACTCGACGCGATCCAGGTCGAGGTGTTCTCGCTCGACATCCAGGCCGTCGCCAAGGAGGGGGGGATCGACGACGTCGTGTACGCCCTGGCCTACCCGGGCAACCGCGAGCCGAACCCTCTGGCCCGATTGGGAACGAAAGTCGCGACGTTCGACCATACGATCACGCGCCGCGACGGCGAGGGCGTGTTCATCGAGTACGTCAAGGTGCCCAAACTCGCGCCGGGGCTTTACTGGGTCCGCTGCACCGCCGGTCCGGCGCGCAAGGCGACCTTCCTGAACGTCACGTCGCTCTCCCTGGTGGCCAAAAGCGCCCGCGGCGAAGCCCTCTGCTTTGCCAGCGACATCGTCACCGGCCAGCCGCTTGCGGGCACGCAAGTGAGCTACCTGGGTGAAAACGGGCTCGTCGAAGGAGGCATCACCGGAGCCGACGGCATCGTCAAGTTCCCCTTGGCGGGCGCACCCAAGCAGGGCCGCACCGCGATGATCGCCTCGAGCGGCGCCTCGCGAGCCGTGGTCGGGTTCTACTCCGACGCCAATCCGGAGACCGCCACGCGCATCTTCATCTACACGGACCGGCCCGTATACCGCCCGGGCGACACGGTGAAGTTCAAGGGCATCGTGAGACGCCTCGAGGGGTTGAAGTACGCGATGGTGCCCCCCCAAACGGCCACCGCTTCCCTGATCGACTCCGAGGGCGCGGCGTTCAAAACGCTCGACCTGGCGGTGGATGCGCGCGGAACGTTCCACGGCGAGTTCTCCATCAGCGCCGAAGCGCGTCCGGCACCCATTTCGATGGAGGTCGCCGTCGGCGAGGCGACCACCACCCAGTGGATTTCGGTCTCCGCGTACCGGAAACCCGAGTTCACCGTCGTGGTTGAACCCGAAAGGCCGTACTACGTGCGCGGAGACCGGGCGAAGATGACCGTGAAGTGCGAGTACTACCATGGCGGCCCCGTCGTGGGCGCGAAGGTCAGCGCGAGCATCTCGAAGAGCCCCTACTGGTCGTACGCCCCCATGGATTCGGAGTCCGACGACGGGTCCGAGGACGCCTCCTACAGCGACTACGGCGAGTACGTGGACTCGGTGGACGCCACCACGGATGCCCGCGGGATCGCGGTGATCTCGTTCCCGACGCGGCAGGACAACGAGCCGGAGACGCTTGAAAACGACCAGGTCTACAGCGTCCAGGCTTGGGTGGAAGCGCCTGGCGGCAAGTACTTCGACGGCAAGGGCGCGGTGCGCGTGACGCGCGGCGAGTTCGGCCTCGCAGTCCTGCTCGACGAGTACATCGCGACCTCCGGCCAGCCCGTGGTCGCGACGGTCCACGCCACTGCGCACCCCGACGACCGGCCTGTGGCCGGCCAATCCCTCTCCGTCCGCGTGGGCCGCGAGGATTGGAACGGCCGCGACGTGCGCTTCATCGAGGAGCAGCGGATGGCCGTCACGACGGGAGCGGACGGCACCGCCCGGATCGAGTTCCGGCCCAAGCGCCCCGGCTCCACCGTCATCAAGGTGTCGGGCGACGACCGACGCGGCAACGAGGTGATCGCGAGCGAGTACGTGTGGGTCGAAGGCCCGGGTGCGGCGCCGTCCCGGCCGCTGCCGAAGGCGAACATCACCGTGCGCCTGGACAAGCCCAGCTACCACGTGGGCGACCGGGCGAAGGTGCTCCTGCGAACGAGTGAAAGCGGCGGCACGGCCCTGGTGACCGTCGAGGGCGATCGCATCTACGCCTCCACGACCGTCGCGATCGAGAACGGGGCGGCCGTGGTCGACCTTCCAGTCGAAGCGGCCTTCGCGCCCAACGCGTTCGTCAGCGTCGCCTACGTGCACGGCAAACAATTCATGGAGGCGACGCGGCGGTTGGCGGTGAACCTGGATGCCCGCGTGCTTCAGGTCGACGTCCGGCCGGAGAAGTCCGTGGTCCAGCCGGGCGACACCGTCGCGTACACCATCACTACCAAGGACGATCGCGGCCAACCAGTGTCGGCCGACGTGTCCCTCGGAGTCGTGGACGAGGCCATCTACGCCATCGCGCCGGATACGACCAACATCGTCGAGGCGTTCTATCCCAAGCGGTACAACGCGGTCTCGACGGGATACTCCTTCCCCGAGGTGTATCTCGACGGCGGAGACAAAGCGCCCAAGGACCTCAAGGTCCGCACCAAGTTCTTGGACACGGCGTACTGGAACCCCTCGGTCACCACGGACGCGGCGGGCAGCGCCGTCGTACGCGTGACCCTGCCCGACAACATCACCCAGTGGCGCGCCACCGCGGTCGCCGCGACCCAAGGCACCGCCGTCGGCATGGGATCGAGCAAGCTTCGGGCGCGCAAGCCGCTCATGGTTCGGCTCTCAGCGCCGGCGTTCCTCGTGCAGCGCGATCGACGGACGGTCACGGCCGTGGTGTCGAACGACACCGGGGCGGACGCCAAGGTGGAGATTGAGATCGCGTCGTCCGGCGTGGCCCTGGAAGGATCGCTTCGACGAACGCTCTCCATCAAGAACGGGGGGCAAGCCCAAGTGGCGCTCACCGCAGCGGCCCGTCAGACAGGGACCGCACGCATCACGGCGAAGGCCTGGATCGCCGGCGGGGCGATGGACGGCGTCGAAGCCACCCTTCCGGTCAAGGCGTTTGGGCGCGCGTTCGCCGAAAACCGCGCGGGTGAGATCGACGGCGTCGAGACGATTCCGTTCATCGTCAGGCCCGGCGCGGACCCCGGCACGGGACGGGTCGTCATCACGCTCTCGCCCACCCTCGCCGCCTCGATGCTCTCGAGCCTCGACTCGTTGATCGACTACCCCTACGGCTGCGTCGAGCAGACGATGAGCCGCTTCATGCCCGCACTGGTCGTCGACCAGACCGTCCGCGCCTTGGGTTTGCCCGCGCCTCCGCGACTCGCGGAGCTTCCTCGCATCACGGCCGATTCCCTGACGCGGCTGGCCACGATGCAGCACGGCGACGGCGGTTGGGGCTGGTGGGAGAACGACGAATCGGACCCGGAGATGACGGCCTACGTGTTGGAGGGTCTCCACCGTGCCCGGGCGGCCGGTTTCGACACCCGCGGCCTGGAGATGCGCGCCCTCGATTGGGCCGTCCGCTCCTTCAAGCAGAACAACGCCCGCAGCTGGTCGCGCGCCCTTCGCCTGGCGCTCCTGGTGCAATTGGAGCAGTGGGGCCACAAGGAGTTCGCCCTCGCCCAGTTCGAGAGCGAGAATCTCCAGCAGGCCGATGCCCAGGAGCTGGCCTACGCGATCCAGTTCGCCCAAGCCGCGAGCCCGGACTTGGTGGACTCTTTAGTCAAGCGCTTGGTGGACAAGGCCTCGGGTTCGGGCTCGTTCGCGTGGTGGGAAGAGTCGCGCTACGGCCACGAGACCACGGCCATGGCGCTAGAAACGCTCGCAGCCGTGCGTCCGGCCCATCCGCTGCTGCCCCGCGTCGTTCGGTGGCTGCTCGCCGAGCGGCGCGGCGACGGCTGGGTGAGCACCCGGGACACCGCGCACATTCTGCTGGCGCTGGCCCGCTACCTTCCGACCACCGGCGAGCTCACCGCGAAGGGTGCGATGCACGTGATCGTCAACGGCGCCCAGCGCACGACCGTTGCCCTGGATGCCAGCCTTGTGGTGGCGCCGCGCATCGAGATTCCCATTCGGGACCTTCGCGTCGGCGAGAACACGATCCGCCTGCAACGCGAAGGAGCGGGGCGCGCCTACTACACGTTCGAAGGCACGCAGACCGTGGCCACGGAGCGCCTCGGGATGTTGGTGAACGGTTCGGGCATCGAGGTCTCCAGGAGATACCTGCGATTGGAGCCGCGCCGGATGGAGGATGGCACGCTGAGGTTGGTGGACAGCGAACGCGCCGTCGATCGGGTTCAAGCGGGCGATGTCTTGACCGTCGAGGTCACCCTTCGGTCGCGCGAGGACCGCGAGTACATGCTCATCGAGGACCCGATCCCGAGCGGATTCCGGATCGTGGACCGTGGGGCGATCGACCCCTACGAGGAGTGGGTGTGGTGGTACTCGCAGATGGACGCCTACGATGACCGCATGGCCGTGTTCGCCCGCCACCTTCCCCGCGGCACCCAGACGTTCCGGTACACGATCCGTGCCGAGAACGTCGGCATTGCCCACGCGCTGCCGTGCCGGGCCTTCGACATGTACCGCCCCGAGGTGTTCGGCTCGTCGTCGGAGACCGTCGTGGAGGTCCAGCGGTGAGGCGCGGCGTCAAGGTGCGCGCACAGCAACCCGGCGGTGAAGGGCGGCGCGCAAGCGCGCGCACTCCCACGTTGGTGGCGTTCGTGGTGGTGGCCGCCATCACGGTGGCGGCGCTGGTCCAACTCCTTGCCACCCCGCCGCCGCGGCGTCTGATCGCGGCCTACTTCACCAGTCTCGACGGACGGACGGGCTCGCAGCGCCACAACGCACACCTGGCCCTCGAACAACTCAACGGAACGGTGCTCGCGCCGGGCGCCGAGTTCTCGTTCAACCAGGTGGTGGGTTCGCTGTCGCGCGATCAGGGGTTTCGGCGCGCCCCGGTGAGCTACAACGGAACCTTGATCGACGATTGGGGCGGCGGCGTGTGCCAGACGTCGACGACGCTCTACAATGCGGCGATGTTGGCGGGGTTGGAGCTGGTCGAACGCCACCCGCACCGCTTTGCGCCGAGCTACGTGCCCGCGGGCCGCGACGCCGCCGTGGCCTTCAGCAGCGTGGACCTGCGGTTCCGCAACCCGTTCCCGTTCGCGGTCCGCCTGTCCGGCCGGATCGATGGAGACCGGCTCCTCATCGAGGTGTGGGGCAAGAAGATGCCCAAAGGGCGGCCCCAGATCGTCCAGGAGGTGCACGGCGTGCAGACCCCTGGGACGCTGGTCTTGGAGGGCCCTTCCCCACGCGTGCGCAACACGGGAAAGGCCGGGAGCGAAGTAGCGACCTACCGAGTGACCGGAGACCGGCGCGAACTGCTGTCTTTGGACAGCTACCCGGTGATGGACCGCGTAGTCGAGCGCCGGGACCGCCTCTAGGAGATCATCGCTAGAACGCGTTCTTCCAGGGGTCTTCCGTTTGGGCGCGCAGGTCTTCCATCACGGCAGCCGTGTTGCGCAGGCGCATGCTCAGCACGCGCGCCAGATTCGCCAGCATGACGAAGCCCACGTCCTTGTTCGTGGCCATGAACTTGCGCAGGTCCTTGGCCGGCAGACGGGCGTACTTCACCTGCCCGACGCAGACCGCGGTGGCGGATCGGGGCCCGTCGTCCACGAGAGCGACTTCCCCGAGCACGCTGCCGGGCCCGGAATCGGCGATCTTGTCGCCTTTGTCCGTGTAGACATTCACCGTGCCCTCGAGGATCACGAAGAGATCGCCGCTCTTGTCTCCCTTCTCGATCAGCGACTCGCCTGCGATCTTCCCGTCGAAGACGGCGATGTCGGCGATCTGATCGATCGCTTCCTTGCTGAGGCCGTTGACGAGGTAGTTCTTCGCAAAAATCTCTTGGTGCTTCATCGGTCCGTTCACCGCTGCCATGTTACTCGCAAGGTCCTTGCAGAGTTGCGGGGTTTCGCAAGCATTCGTACCTAGCCAGGGGCGAACCTGACAATCCTGCGGAGTTGCGCGGGTTGCAAATCGGCGATCTTCAACTTGGAGGGTGGGATCGCAGCGGTCGCATCAAGGGGAAGCAGTTGGCCAATTTGTGGGAAGAGCGCTATTCGAGGATTGTGGTCGTCGATTCCGACGCAGAACACGTGGCGCGCGTTCGGACCATTCTCGAGTCGTCCGGATGTGGCGAAGTGATCGATCTGCCGCCCGGGCGTTCGCCTTCGAGACTCGCCAAGCGCGTCGAAGACTTGTGCCCCGATCTGGTGATGATCGATCCGGGCGAGGGCCGGTTCCAGATGCTCGAAGGCGTCCAAAACCGACTGGCCTCCAACGAGTTGATTCCACTCCTCGTGTTCAGCGCGACCGAATCGCCTGAAATGCGGCGCCACGCGCTGCGGCTGGGGGCCGCCGACTTCATGGCCAAGCCGGGCGACCACGACGAGATTCTCCTGCGCTGCCGCAACTTCCTCAACATGCGCGCGATGCACGTTGAGCTGCGCGAGCGGGCCCGATCGCTGGAGGACCAGGTCTTTCGCCGAACGTGCGCCCTGGAGGAGTCCAAAGCCGAGATTCTTGCGAGGCTCGCGATGGCTTCTGAGTGGCGCGACGACGACACCGGCGAGCACACCAAGCGCGTCGGCGAGCTGTCCGCTCTCATCGCGAAGGAGTTGGGTTGGAACGACGAGGACGTGCGCACCATCGCGCTCGCCGCCCCTTTGCACGACCTCGGCAAGATCGGCATTCCCGACTCGATCCTCCTGAGCGCCAACGGCCTCTCGAAAGAGGAGTTCGAGACGATGAAGACCCACACGAAGATCGGCGCGGAGATTCTCGCCGGCAGCCGCTCTCCGCTGCTGGAAATGGCTGAGACCATCGCGATCTCCCACCACGAGCGGTGGGACGGGCGCGGCTATCCGAACGGCCTCGCGGGACGGGATATTCCGCAGTGCGGCCGGATCGTGGCCGTGGCAGACGTCTACGACGCGCTGACCCACGATCGCCCTTACAAACGCGCATGGCCCTTGGAAGAGGCGATCGCCGAGATTCGGAAGAACTCGGGCGCCCACTTCGACCCGGCCGTGGTCGAAGCGTTCCTCCAGGTCGTCGGCCAGCCTTCGCGCCGGGCGGCCTGAGACCCTACGGTTCCACGGCGAGAACGACCATACTAGGGCGTGGGCCCGTTGGCGAAAACCCTCATGGTCGGATGTGGCGGCTTCCTGGGCGCGAATCTGCGGTATTGGCTCGGTGGTCTGATTCAGAACCGTGCCGGCAGCGTGTTTCCGATCGGAACGCTCGCCGTCAATGTGTCGGGGTCGTTTGTGCTGGGCGCGCTGCTCGCGCTCGCGTTGCGCGAGAACTGGTCGCCCGGATGGAGGCTCTTTCTCGGCGTGGGTCTCTTGGGCGGCTACACCACGTTCTCCACCTTCTCACACGAAGCGGTGGGGTTGCTGGGCGACGGAAGCCACCGCCTTGCGTTGCTGTACGTGCTGGGCAACGTGGTCCTTGGCATCGTGGGAGCCTGGTTGGGGATCGTCGCCGCGCGCTCCATGGCGGGAGGCTAACCAAGAGGTTTGATATGAAGATCGAAGGACCCGGAAAGTGCCTGCGCATCTACTGCGGCGAAACCGACCAGTGGCACGGCCGCCCTCTCTACGCCGCGATCGTGGAGCGGGCGCGCGAACAGGGGATGGCGGGCGCGACGGTGACCCGCGGCGTCATGGGATTCGGCGCCCGGAGCCGCATCCACACGGCATCGGTGCTCCGCCTATCGGAAGATCTGCCGATCGTGATCGAAATCGTGGACACGGCCGATCGCGTCGACACCTTCCTCCCGCTGCTCGACGAGATGGTGGACGAGGGGCTCGTCGCCACGTGGGACCTCTCGATCGAGCGCTACGTCCACGGCGCCGACCCCGAGCCGGAGAGGTAACCATCCGGCCCGGGGGCAAGCACTCTACGCGTCGGCCGGCACGGCTGCAGGCGACGCGTCGTCCTTGATCAGGAAGTGGCCGTACACAAGCCCGGCGAGCAGTCCGCCAAGCAGGGTGCCGACCAGGTAGATCGGCATGTCCGCCATGGCTTGCGGCTGACCCTCTGGCGGCTGGTAGAAGAACGCCGATCCCAGGTACCGGGCCGGGTTCAGGGCGGCGCCTGTGGATTGCCCCGCAAACAACATTCCAAGGGTGATCGTCAGACCGATGAAGAGGCCGGCCGAGGCCTTTTGACCCCTCTTGTCCACGGCCGTCCCGAAGATCACCAAAACAAGGAAGAACGTGGCGATGCCTTCGATCAGCACGGCGCTGGTTTGGGACGTCGTGTCGCCGAGCGCGGGAATCCCCATGTGGACGTACTTCAAGGCGTTGATGTCCATGGTCTGCGTCAGCATCCATACGCCCGCTGCCGCGCCCAACACCTGGACGATCCAGTAGGTGATCATCGTCGGCAGAGAGATCTGCTTGCCGACGAACAGCCCGAGAGACACCGCGGGATTGAAGTGCGCCCCGCTGATGTGGCCGAAAGCCCCGACCATCACCGCGATGGCCAAACCGAAGACCAAGGCGACACCCAGCGGTCCGATGCCGGCACCCAACTGGTTGGCCGCAATCGAGCCCACACCCGCGTACAACAGCGCAAAGGTTCCGAGAAACTCAGCGATCAGCGCTTTGACATTCATATCCTTCCCCTCCCGATCTGAACATAGAGACGCAAGACATGGCCTGAGTGGAGCGCGAGGTTACCAAGGCCGCGCGTTCGGGCCAAACTTCGCGCTGTAGTAATCCACCACGTGCGACCCCGGGGCGACGACCTTGTCCACCGCGGCAAGCACCTTGGCCGAGAGGGGGACCTGGCACGCGGCGACCGACTCTTCGAGCTGCTTGGTCGAGCGGGCCCCGATGATCGGGCTCGTGATTCCCGGCTGCGAGGCGACCCAGGCAAGGCTGAAGGTCGCCAGGGATAGACCCTCTTTGTCCGCGATCTTCTTGAGCTTTGCCACCACGGCCGTTGTCTCTCGATTCACGCGGTTCGCCGGGTCGCTCTTGACGTATCGGCCCTTCTTCGGCTTCGCGCCGAGATACTTGCCGCTGAGCTGTCCACCAGCCAGGGGCGACCAGGGGACGACCCCGAGCCCGTAGGTTCGGCAGAACGGGAGCAGCTCCCGCTCGATCCGGCGATCGAGGAGGTTGTAGGGTGGCTGCTCGGTCACGAAACCCGCGGCGCCGAGCTGTTTGGCCACGTAGTGCGCTTCGCACACCTGCCACGCCGCGAAGGTCGAGCACCCCGCGTACCGCACCTTCCCGGAGCGAACCAGGTCGTCGAGGGCGCGCAACGTCTCGTCGATCGGCACCTCGGGCTGCGGGCGATGGATCTGGTAGAGGTCGATCCAATCCGTCTGCAGCCGGCGAAGCGAGGCCTCGCACGCCTCGATCACGTGCCGGCGGGTGTTGCCCCACGCGTTGGGGTCGTCGTCGGCCATCCGGCCGTGGCATTTGGTCGCCAGCACGATCCGGTCGCGCTTGCCCTTGAGCGCCTTCCCGACGATCGTCTCGCTAACCCCTCGGGCGTACACGTCCGCGGTGTCGAAGAAGTTCACCCCCAGATCGATCGCCTTTGCCGCGATCTCCAAGCTCTCCTTCTCTTGCGAGCCCCAGTCGTCCGGCTCCCAGCCGAACGTCATGGTCCCAAGACACGCCGCCGAAACCTGCACGCCCGTTCTGCCTAGCGATCGATACTCCATACATTCTCCTCAACGACGGGAAGGATGCCCCCTACGGGGCGATCGCCTCGATGATGACGGCGGTGCCGTAAGCGATCACTTCGGTCGCGCCGTTGGCGATCTCCGTGGCATCGTAGCGCATCGCGACGATCGCGTTGGCGCCGACCGTCGACGCCTGTCGGATCATCAGCTCGTACGCCTCGCTGCGCGTCGCCTCGGCCAACTCGGTCCAGAGGGTGATATTCCCGCCCATCAGCGTTTGCAGGCCGGCGCCGAATGAACCGAACACCGAGCGGCTCCTCACCGTCACGCCCCGCACGACGCCCATCCCTCGCACAATGCGGTACCCGTCGAAGCCGTTGGCCGTGGTGACCCACGGGTGCATGTCTGCCATGCGTCAACGTTCGGGGTCTGGCGTGGGCTCTCCTTCCCGGCACAGCCCTTGATCGACCGGCCTCGGAAAGGCCATACTCCAAGCCACCGCCACCAAGGAGCCCCCATGCCGGTCTTTCGCGAGGGACTGAGTTTCGACGACGTCCTTTTGATTCCGCAAGAAACCACTGTTCTGCCAAGCGAGGTCGACACCTCCACATCCTTCCTCCCGGGAATCCGCCTCCACGCGCCCATTGTGTCCGCCCCCATGGACACGGTCACCGACGCCCGACTCGCGATCGCGATCGCACGCGAAGGCGGGGTCGGCGTGCTGCATCGGAACATGACGATCGAGCAGCAAGCCGAGCAGGTCGATCGGGTGAAGCGTTCCGAACACGGCGTCATCACCAACCCCATCAAACTTCAGCCCGACAAGTCGATCCAGGACGCGCTCGACCTGATGGAGCGTTTCCATATCAGCGGCGTGCCGATCGTGGACGAGGGGGGTCGGCTCGTAGGCATTCTGACCAACCGGGACATCCGCTTCGAGACGAACTTCTCGCGACCGATCCACGAGCGCATGACCAGCAAGGGCCTGATCACCGCTTCGATCGGAACTACCCTCGAACAGGCCGAGGCCACCCTCGCCGAACACCGCATCGAAAAACTCCCGATCGTCGATGCCGAGGGCCGCTTGCAGGGCCTCATCACGATCAAGGACATCCTCAAGGTCAAGCGCCACCCCTACGCGACCAAGGACGGCAAGGGACGCCTGGTGGTCGGCGCCGCGATCGGAGCGCTTCGCGAGCCGTACGAGCGCTCCAAGGCGCTCTTCGAGGCCGGGGTGGATTTCGTGGTCATCGACGCGGCCCATGGGCACAGCGCCGGCGTCATGAACTGCCTGAAGCTGCTCAAAGAGAAGCTCCCCGACTTGCGCGTCATCGCCGGCAACGTCGCGACGAAAGAGGGTGTCCGCGCCCTCCACGCACTGGGCGCGGACGGGCTCCGATTGGGAATCGGGGCGGGCTCGATCTGCACAACCCGCGTCGTGGCCGGCGTCGGCGTCCCGCAGTTCACCGCGATCAAGGACTGTTGCGAGGAGGCCCACGAGTTGGGCATTCCCACGATCGCCGACGGCGGGGTTCGCAGCTCGGGCGATGTCGTGAAATCCCTCGCCGCCGGGGCGAGCACCGTCATGATGGGCAACATGTTCGCCGGCTGCGAAGAGAGTCCGGGCGAAATCGAGATCTACCGCAACCGAGCCTACAAGGTCTACCGCGGGATGGGCTCCATCGGCGCGATGAAGCAGGGATCCTCGGACCGGTACATGCAGATCAAGGAGACCGGGGCGGCGATCGTGCCCGAAGGCGTCGAGGGACGGGTCCCCTTCAAAGGGCCTCTGAACGAGACGATGACCCAGATCATGGGCGGGCTGCGTTCCGGCATGGGCTACGTCGGCGCGTCCTCGCTAGCCGAACTTCAGGCCAAAGCCACGTTCCTCAAGATCACGGGAGCCGGGCTTCGCGAAAGCCATCCCCACGACGTCTGGATCACCAAAGAGCCCCCGAACTACTCCTCGCCGTTCAGCGGCGACGTCGAGTAGACGGGTCCCGAGTCGGGTGCCAAGTCGGGTGCCAAGACGGGTGCCACGCCCGCTAGACGGGCGTGTCCCCCTACCCCGGGGCGTGGCCGGCAACGGCGTCCAATGCCTGTCTCTTCCCGAAGCACAGAAGCACGTCGCCGGGCAGCACCTCCCGGGTTCCTTTGGGATTGGGGATCACCAGTCCCTGCCGCTCGATGCTGAGCACGAGGATGTCGAGGTCCTTCAGGGGAAGATCGCGCAGCGTCTTGTTGGCGAGATCGGAGTCTGGGCCCACGTGGAGTTCCACGATCCGATACCCCTTGGTCAGCGTGAGGCGCTGCTTGAGATCGACCTCCGGATACTGGAGGCGCTCGTGGAGGTGGTCGATCACCATCCCCGCAATGTCCAACCCCGTGGCCGTTTCGATGCCCTCCAGCCCGGGCGAGGAGTTCACCTCCATCACCTTCGGCCCGTCGGAACCCTCCAACATATCGACCCCGGCCACATGGAGGCCCATGATTTGCGCGGCTTTCACGGCCGTGGTCGTGTACTTCTCGTCGAGTTCGAGCACCTCGGTCTGCCCGCCGCGATGGACGTTGCTCCGGAACTCGCTCCCCTGCGCGCGACGCCGCATCGCCGCGACCACCCGGTCGCCGATGACGAACGCGCGCACGTCGGTGCCCTTGCTCTCGGCGACAAACTTCTGGATGAGCACGTTCTGTTTGGTGCTGTGAAGCGTTTCGATGATCGCCTCCGCGATCTTCGGCGAATCCGCCAAAATCACCCCGATCCCCTGCGTCCCCTCCAGAAGCTTGATGATCACCGGCGCGCCTCCGACCCGGCGGATCGCGGGAAGCACGTCGGACTTGTCCTTCACAAACGCGGTCTTGGGGATCCCGATGTCGTGCCGGGAGAGGATTTGCATGGACCGCAGCTTGTCGCGCGACGTCGAGATGCCCAAGGCCGAATTCAACGTGCACACCCCCATCTGCTCGAACTGGCGCACGACCGCCGTCCCGAAGAACGTGATCGAGGTTCCGATGCGCGGGATCACCGCGTCGACGACAGGCATTCGACGGCCCTGGTAGTACAGACCGGGCTTCTCCTCCTCCACCTCGATGCCGAACCTCAGCGTGTTGAGGACGCGGACATCGTGGCCGCGCGAGTGGGCCGCTTCGCGCAACCGCCGGGTGCTGTAGCTTCGCGGCTGCCGCGAGAGGATGGCGATGTTCATGGGTCTACAGTCTCCTTCTTGCGCCGCTTCCTTTTGGGCTTGCCCCCCATCACGAACGTCCGACCGGAATCGACCAGGAACTGGTCCTCGAGCGTGGTTCTGCCGATGAGCATGCGGCACCGCATCCGCTTCCGACAAACCAGCCCGAGCTCGGCCTCCGTCTCGACGTCTCCGATCTTGATGCGCGCAATCACCACCAGCCGGTCGTGGGAGCGTCCAAAGCTCGATTTGATGCGCGTGCGCCGCACGATGTCCGCTTCGACCCACGTGTGCTCCGCAGGCTCGCGATCGACGACGACCTCGAACCGAACGCGCGACCCCGGAAGCTCTTCGATCGTCCGGACGTCGATCGCGCTGGTTCGGGCACCCGTGTCGGCTTTGGCCAGAACGTTCTCGATTCCCCAATCCGGGAAGGAGACGCTCTCCAGGTAACCGATCGTGATCATCTCGTCATTCTGTCGCTTGTCGGTGATCGTTTGTCGTTGGTCGCGCTCTATCCTGCGTCGATTCGGACGATCCTGGTCCCCAGATACGTCTGCCCGAACATGTCCGTGGTCCGCACGTGGATCGGATAGACGCCGGCGCTCTCCACCTTCGGAAGGGCCGACTTCCAGAGGTGGGGCGAGGGGATGGGAGCGGGAAGCGCTCGGTAGGGAGGCAGCAGCGACGCGTCGCGTTTGAACATCGCCACGTAGTCGGGGTCCTCCACCAGCACCTTCCGCATGGGAATCCACGGGCCATCGGCAAACTTCATCTCCACCACGGAGAACTCCGAACCGCCGAACACATTCGCGTAAACCGTGGTGCCGCGCGTTTCAGACGCCAGGAGCGCGTCCGGGGCGATGATGTGCATCTGGTAGTCGGCGGGCCGCCCGGCCGCACGGAACTCGATCGCATACTCGTTCCCATCGAACCGGAAGATCGCATACCCGTTGGGCGCACCTCCCCGCATCGTGGTGTGCGGGACGCCAAACGGGTCCGGCGCACCCGACCACCAACTCCCGCACGCCGTGACGTTGACCACGTGGTGGTGCGGCTTCGCGCCGCGCCAACCCTCTTTGGCGGTGAAGAAGCGGTGCTCCTGGAAGTGCGTGTGCGCCGACACCGACAGCGCGTAGGGGCGGGTCTCCAAGATCCGGAACACCGCGTCCTTTTCCTCCAGCTCGTTCAGAGGGATGTGCATCATAACCACGACGAGCTGGTCGGGAGAGACCTGCTCGAGGTCGCGCCGAAACCACTCCAACTGAACGGGTCCAAGAGCCGCCTTGTAAGAGCCGCGCACGTTCGCCACGGGGTTGGGCCCGGACCAGAACACGTCGTCGAGTACCACGAAGTGCGTAGGGCCGTAGTCGAAGGCGTAGTACGACGGCCCGAACACGCTCTCGAAGAACTCGTCCGAGTGCGCGTCGTCGGCCGCGTCGAGGTTGAGATCGTGGTTGCCGATCACGTAGTACCAGGGAATCCCGATACGTCCGATCGCCTCGACCAACGGCTGCGTGACCGAGAGATCGTCGAACACGATGTCGCCGAGCGTCACGCCGAACGCGTGCTCGCGCTCACCGATCAGCGGGTCCACGATCGAGCGGAAGATGTAGTCCACTTCGCGAAGGTCCCTAGGCTGCGTATCGCCAAAGAAGAGCGCGGAGAACTTGGAGGATTCCCGATGCCGGCGCAGCGGAAAGTCGATCGACGCCGGCAGGGCCCCCGTGGGCGCGACGCCTGCGAACTTGAACGCGGGACTGCCGGCCGGCTTGTGGATCCTGTAGAACTTCGGCAGCCCATTCTTGTCGATCGGGGTGATCCAGCCCCTGGGCTTGATCACGCTGAAGATCGTATCGTCGTCCACGGGGAGCTGCCACCTGCCTTCCCTGTCCGTGCGTGTGAAACCGACCCGGTTGGTGACGCGGACCCCGACCAGCCCGGGCTCTCCCCGGTCTCGCACTCCGTTGGCGTTGCGGTCCTCGAAGACCACCCCGGTCGCCATGGACTGGAGGCCGAGAGCGTGGCCGGCAGGGGCCAGAAGCGCCGCGGCGAGCAAGGTCAAGGATCGGAACACCATGGGGCGGAAGATACCTTCATGCCGGGAATCGGGAGTCGGGAATCGGGAGTCGGAATTGGGAGACGGGAGTCGGGAGACGGGAATCGGGAATTGGGAGACGGGAGTCGGGAGACGGGAATCGGGAGACGGGAATCGGGAGACGGGCGGCAGTCGGGGTTACAGGCGGCCGTGCAGGTGGTGTTTGAGCGCTTCGAACGCCTCGGCGGGCAGGGGTTTTGCGCCGCCTAGCGCCTCGGCCCGCATCAAGACCACCGCGATGCGCTCGAGGGTCTCCATCCGTTGGACGGCGTCTTCGAGGTCTCTGCCCAAAGTCACGGCGCCGTGGTGGCCCAGGAGGAAGGTCTTGTGCTTGGGAAAGGCGTCCTCCATCGCGTCGGGAAGCGCGTCGGTTCCGGCCATGGCGAAGGGGATGAGCGCGACGGGGCCCAGCACGATCATCGCCTCCGGCAAGACGTCGTCGGGAATCGTGCGTCCGGCCACGGCGAACGCGGTCGCGGTCGGCGGGTGCGCATGCACGACCGCCCCGCAGTCGGGTCGGCGCGCCAGCGCGCGCAGGTGCAGGCGGATTTCGCTGCTGGGACGCCCTCCGTCGACGGGTCGCCCGCCGGGGTCGAGCACGACCAGCGACTCGGGCTCGAGGTGCCCCTTGGACCCTCCGCTCGGCGTACACAGGATCGACCCGTCCTCAAGCCGCGCGCTCAGGTTCCCTTCCGACGCGCCCACCAGGCCCCGCTCCCACAGCAGCCGCCCGGCGCGGCACATCGCCTCCCGCAGCGCCTGCTCGGTCACGAGGCCACCACCGCCTCGGCTTCGATCTCCACGAGGATCGCGGGGTCGATCAAAGCCGCGACCTGCACGAGCGTCGCGCACGGCCCGGTCTCTCCAAACGCCTCTTTGTGGGCGCGCCCCACGGCCTCCCAGTCGTTCACATCGGTCACGTACATCCGCGTGCGCACCACGTCTTGCATGCCGGCACCGAGCTCTTCAAGTGCCTTCGCGATCTTCGCGAACGCGTGTTGCGCCTGGCCGAAGGGATCCCCCACACACGCCACTTTCCCCTCGGTGTCGGTCGCGGTTGTGCCGCTCACCCAAACCAGGGGCCCCAGGCGCACGGCGCGCGAGTATCCTACGCGAGCCTCCCACGGTGACCCCGACGTCACCTTTCGACGTTGCCAAACCATACGAAGGATGCTACCGTGAGCCGACAATAGCTAGAGTCCAGCGCGGACTCTCCCACTTTGGGAGAACTTGTGCCCGACGAACAACGTTAATACAAGAGAAGTCATGAAGAACATCGCCCAACACCTCACCCGTGCTTTTGCGGGCCTCGCCCTGGCTGCCTTGGTCGCCGCCCCGGCCTTGGTCCAAGCCCAAACCCCCATCACCAAGGAAGAGAAGGACGAGGTCTTGACCCGCATGACCGAGTTGATCACCCGAAACGCCTTTGTTCCGGGGGTGGACTTCAGCAAATGGGCCGGCTACGTGGACAAGGAGCGCACCGAGATCGACGATGCGAAGGATGCCGAATCGTTCAACACCGCCGTCAACAAGGCGCTGCAGCAGTTCGGGTTCAGTCACATTGTGCTGATGAGTCCCCAAGCCGCTCGGGCGCGCGTCGATCGATCCGTGATCGGCATCGGTGTGACCATCGTGCAGGAGGAGGGTGGCTTCAGGGTCGTGATGACGATTCCCGACGCCCCGGCCACCAAGGCGGGCATCGTGCCGGGCGACCTTCTTCTCGAAGCGGACGGCAAGAAGTTGGAGACCACGACCCAGATCACGGGTCAAGAGGGAACCGATGTTTCAATCAAGCTCCGCAAGGAGGACGGCACGGAAAAGACCGTCACGCTCACGCGCACCAAATTCTCCACGGTTCGCCCCGAGACGCTGACCTGGGCGAACGACGACACGGCCGTCATCAAGATCTACACCTTTGACCTGAGCTACGACCGCAAGAATGTCGAGGAGCTGATGGAGCAGGCCGCCAAGGCCAAGAACCTGATCGTCGACCTGCGGTCCAACGGCGGTGGCGCCGTCGTCAACATGACGCACTTCCTCAGCCTGCTCATGCCCCCCGGCACGCCGATCGGCAGCTTCATTACGAAGCGCACGGTCGAGCGCTTCGTCGAGGACACGCAAGGCGACCCCAACGACGTCGTCGCGATCGCCAAGTGGTCCCCTTCGAAGCTGCGCACCATGAAGGGCCGAATCGAGCCGTTCACCGGCAAGGTGGCGATCCTGCTGAACGAGGGCTCGGGCAGCGCGTCGGAGATCGCCGCCGCAGCGCTCAAGGACAATCTGGAAGCGCCGATCGTCGGCCACCCGTCGGCAGGCGCGGTCTTGGCGTCGATCATGGTCCCCCTGCCTCAGGGATTCATGCTGCAGTACCCGATCACGGACTACGTGACGCTCAAGGGCCTCCGCCTCGAAGGGAACGGCCTCAAGCCCGACGTCGAGGCTCCGACGCCCCGCTACAACGAGAAGGATGTGGCCGTCGAAAAGGCCGTGTCCCTGCTCAAGCACGGCTAACCTCGCCTCATCGGGTGCTCATCTGGTGCTCACCGGGTGCCACGCCCGCTGGACGGGCGTGCGCCAAAGCGCTCACCGGGTGCCACGCCCGCTGGACGGGCGTGCGCTCAAGCTTTGAGCGGAGAGCCTCAGCACGCCCGCCAAGCGGGCGTGGCACCCAGGGGTGTTGCGACAAGCTCTTCGCCCACACTTAGTTCCTAGACAACAACTCGCCCAGTGGTTTGGCCCCCTGGGCGGCCACGCTGAACGTCTCGCCCGTGGGCAGCGGCGTGTACGCGAACACCTTCTCGCTCTCGGAGACCAGCTTTCCCTTGGCATCCCGGTTCTCCGTCGACAGCACGGCGATCAACCCGTTGTCCTTCCGAATCCAAGCGGAGATGCGAACGCCGGGGCTGGCGATCTCCAAGATGTCGCACGGGACGCCCTCGCGCACGATGGACCCGACGACCCGCGCCTTCATGCCCGGTCCCAGAAGCTCCCGCATCGGGTTGCGACGGGCCAGGAGGAGGCGCAGGAACGGATCGATGGGACGGTTGGCCGCAGAGAGCGCGGAGAGCAGCTCCATCAGCGAACACTTGCCCGAGTACGCGCCTCCCGGCAACTCCAACGTCGCGGCCCTCCCGTCGAAAACCCACTGGTAATCGGCGCCCCGCTGCAGCCCTTCGCGCCCGTCCACAGCCGCCGACACGGAACCGTCCGACCCGCCGACGGTGAACGCCCCGCGTCGGTAGTTCTCGTAGGCGCGAATGCTCTTGTTCGCCAGCGCCTTGGCTTGCGCATCGGCGTAGGTCGCAGCGGCGCCCACGTAGAACGCGGGCACCTCGATCCAACTGCCCGCGGGCGCGAAGTCGATGCGCGGGGGCGCCGCGGAGTACCGGAACGTCCAATCCAACGTGCCGTTGGGGATCTCCAAATGCACCGCGCGCAGCGTGAACTGCGACGCGTCGAGGTCGAACCTCGCCGAAGAGGCGCCGGTGGCGTGCTGCAGCCGCAGCAGACCCGGCTTACGGACCATCTGCCAGTTCGTCACCTGCTCGTACCGCGCAAGGAACGCCGCCAGCACGCTCGGCTCCAACACGGCCTGGACGGCATCGTCCAACCCGCCGAGCAGCAGCACGAAGCGCTCGGCCAGCGTTCCCTTCGGCGGCGCATCGCGCTTGAGGAACTCGTTGGCCACCATGTCGAAACCTGTCAGGCGGCCCGGCGTCAACAGGTAGCGGCGATCCGTCGCGGGTCGGCCCTCGCGTTTCGGCTCTTGGACCCTCAACAGAGCGCGATCGGGTCGCGAGAAAGCGAGGTCAAAGCGGCCGCCGCCCGGGCTTAGGCCCGCGTAGTCCAACTTCGATTCGACCGCGATGGACGCCGATCGCATCGCCTTGTGCGCGGCCAGGCAGTGCTTGAACGCCTCCTCCGGCGTCTGCGGCTGTCCCGCAAGCAGCGCGAGCATCAAGATCATCGTCATAGCTTGCCCAGTCCGGCCGGGGCCCGCGATTTGCCGAGCGCGCCCGCCAGGGCGATCACGGTGACGACGTACGGGAGAACCTGCCACACTTCGGACGGGATCCGGGCCCCCGCGAGTTCCGTGCCCTGCATCTGAAGCTGAAGCGCCGTGGCGAATCCAAAGCCCACGCACGCGAGTGCGCCGGGAATCGGCCGCCAACCCCCGAGGATCAGCGCCGCCAAGGCGATGAATCCGCGTCCGGAGGTCATGCCGTCGGTGAAACGCCCTGCGTTGGTCACCAACATCGCCCCAGCCAAGCCGCACAACACCCCGGTGGCCAGCAGACCGAAGAACCGCACCCTCAGAGGAGCAACCCCCATCTGCCTGGCCTTGTCGGGATCGCTTCCCACCGCCAGGAGGTGCAACCCCGGCCGCGTGCGACGCGCCGCAAACCACAAGGCAAGGGGCACGAGCACGGCGAGCACGTAGTACGCCTCGAGCGGGAACTTGGGAATCTCGCCCGCGTGCGCGGGATCCGTGAACGCCTTGTCCAGGAAGTTCGTGCCCCCAAGTGCGATCGCGTTGATCGCCATCCCGCTCACCACGTGATCGACCCGGAACGACTGCGTGATCAGCCAGTGGAGGAGACTCATCACGATCGCCGCACCGATGCCGGCCAACAGCCCGAACGGCGCACTGTGCGTCCCGAGGCCCACCAGGGCCGTCGCCGCGGCGGCCATCAGCATCTTCCCTTCCAACGCGATGTTGATCACACCCCCGCGTTCGCTGGTGAAACCGCCCATGGCCGCGAGAATCAGCGGGGCGCTCAACGTCACCGTGCTCAGCAGCAGAATCGTCAGGCCGGACACTGCACCCTCCGGTACCGCACCGCCGCGAAGATGAGAATCAACAGGCCGAGCACCACGCCTGTGATGCCCTTGGGCACCCCCAGAATCTGCACGGCTGTGCCCCCTTTGGCCAGCACGCCGAACAGAAGGGCCGCTGGGAGCACGCCCCACGCGCTCGCCCCGGCAAGCAGTGCGACACCTAGGGCGTCGAACCCGTAGCCGGGCGAGAAGCCCGAGTAAAAGCGCCCCTCGTAAGCCAGCACCTGAAGCGCGCCCGCAAGCCCTCCCAACGCGCCCGAGGCCATCATCGCCAGCGTCGTCACGCGGCGACTCGAGACGCCCGCGGTCTCGGCGGCGGTCGGGTTCGCGCCCACCGCCTGAAGCTCGTACCCACCCACGCTGGACCGGAGCCACCACGCCATGGCACCGGTCAACACGACGCCGATCACCAACGCGAGGCTCAGCGACCAATCCTCGCCCGAGGCCACCGCAGGCAGAAGCAAGGCGTCCGGAATCGAGGCCGTCGTCGTGCTCTCCTGGCCCGGCGCCTTGAGGGGCCCGGCCACCAGGGCAGTCGTCAACAAGGCCGCGACGCTGTTGAGCATGATCGTGGTGATCACCTCGTGCCCGCCGCGATACGCCTTGATCCAGCCGGCGGGAAACGCCCAGGCCGCGCCGGCGACCATCCCCGCCGCCACGCCCAAAATCACGCCGATCACCCCAGGAAGCCTCAGGACAACGACCGTGCAGGTCATCGCCCCGACCAGAAGCTGTCCTTCGACACCGATGTTGAACAACCCCGCGCGAAGGGCCAAGAAGACCGCCAGCCCCGCGATGAGGAGCGGGGTCGTCTCCTTCAGGGTCCCCCCGATTGCACGCGGCGAACCCAGGCTCCCACGCAGCAACGTTTGGAGGGCCTCCAACGGGGCGACGTCCGTGGCCAGGATCGCGGCCGCCAGAAGGGCGACGGCGCCGATCACCAGAGCGAGCAGCTTCCAGTTCACGCCGCTCCCACCATCAGGCGACCGATCGTCGCGCGGTCTTTGGCAAAGCCCGACGGGGGCTCCACCAGTCGCCCCGCGTTCATCACCAGAATCCGGTCGCAGTGTTCGAGCAGTTCGTCAAGGTCGAAGCTCACCACCAGCGCGGCCGCCCCCGCACGGCACTGACCCCGAAGGGCTTCGTACACCTGGCGCGTGCCATCGATGTCCAGTCCGCGCGCGGGTTGGAACGCGAGGATCAGCCGGGGATCCAGCGCGAGGGCCCGGGCGGCCACAAAGCGCTGCTGGTTACCGCCCGACAAGCTGGAAATCGGCTGCTGAAACCCTCCATGCCGGGTTCCAAACCGCTCTGCCACCCGTACGGCCAGCGCGTGGCGCTCAGCCCGGTCGATGCGCATCCCACGGGTCAAAGGCGGCAGCCGCTGCAACCCGAGGGCCGCGTTCTCTTCGAGCGACCACTCCTCGATCACCCCCTCCTCGTGCCGATCTTCGGGAATCAACCTAACTCCGCGGGCGATGCGGTCTGCGGTGCTCAGCGTCCCCAGGGGCTGCCCTTGCAATTCCATGGTGCCAGCCACGGACGGCACCACCCCGGCCAGAGCGTGAACCAGCTCGCGCTGGCCCGACCCGTCGACACCCGCGATGCCGACCAGCTCCCCTTCGCGAAGCTCGAAACCCACTTCCTTCAGCGCTTCGTCGCCACGCGCGCCACGGACGACGAGGCCCTCGACGCGCAAGGTCACTTCGCCTCGGGCCGGCGCCGGATGCTCGCCAACAGGCTCGAGGGAGTGGCCCACGATCCATTCGGCCAACTCGGCGGAACTCGTGTCCGCAACCCGGCTCTCCCCCACCTTCCGTCCGCCTCGCAGCACCGTGACGTCGGCGCAATGGTCCATCACTTCGGGCAGACGATGGGTGACCAGTATCAGGGTCGCCCCTTCGGCGGCAAGTCGCCCAAGGCTCTCGAAGAGGGCCTCCCCGTCGGCGGGTGAAAGCATCGCGGTGGGTTCGTCGAGGATCATGATGCGGGAGCGCCTCCAAAGGAGCTTCAAGATCTCGAGCTTTTGCGCGGCTCCCGGGCTCAGGCCCCGCGCGGGCGCCTCCCAATCGAACGCGAACCCCATCCGCGTGGCCAGTTCCTGGGCGCGCCTGCCCGCTTCGCGAAGGTCGATGAATTGGGAAGGCTCGGCGCCCAGCATCAGGTTTTGAAGGCAAGTGAGTTCCGGAATGATGCTGTAGTGCTGGCTGACCATACCGATCCCCGCGGCGATGGCATCGGAGGAGCGGCGGAACTCCACCTCCTTCCCGTCAAGGAGGATCGTCCCGGCATCCGGCTTCAAGGAGCCGTAGAGGGCCCGCATCAGGGTGGTCTTGCCCGCTCCGTTCTCGCCCACGATCGCGTGGATGCCTCCGGAGGCCACCGAGATCGAGACCTCGGACAAGGCTTGCACCGATCCGAAGCGCTTCGAGATGCCGCGCATCTCGACTGCGGGTCGAATCACTCGTCGAACCCCATCCGTCGCATCGCGTCAAACAAGCCCGCCGTCGTCCAATCGCCATGCCCCTCGTCGGCAAGGCGCTTGAGGAGCCGATCCACCGTGGCCGTTCCGGGCGTGGCGGCGTCGATCGCCTGGGCGGCTTCCCGCACGTATCCGAAGTCTTTGAGTTGGTTCGCGACCGAGAACCCGGGGCGCCAATCCTCGGCGAGGATCATCGGTCCGTAGTTCTCGAACGCCCAACTGCCCGCCGCGCCCGAACCGATGAGCTCGTGGGCCTGCTTGAGATCGAGACCCGCCTTGGCCGCAAAGCTGAGCGACTCGCAAAGTCCGAGCAACGCTCCTCCTACGGCGATCTGGTTGGCCATCTTCATCATCTGGCCCGCGCCGGGCCCTCCCACGCGCTCGGCCCGCCTGGCGTAGGTGTTCAGCACGGGCATGGCTGCGCGGACGTTGGCTTCACTGCCCCCGCAGAAGATCGTGAGGGAGCCGCGCTGAGCCCCTGCGCTGCCTCCGGTGATCGGCGCGTCGACAAACGCGAAGCCCTCGGCACCGAGTTCGCCGTGGATTTCAATCGCGGCAGTGGGCGAAATCGTCGAGTGGTCCACAAACAACGTGCCGGGCCGGGCACGGCGCGTGAGGGCCGCGAGGCACTCGCGGACGTCTTCGGTCCGAGTCACACACAGGAAGACCCGGTCGCACGAAGCCCCGAGCGACTCGAGGTCCGGCGCGACTTCGACGCGCCGCCGGGCGAGCGCCTCGGTCTTTTCGGGCGTTCGGTTCCACACGGCCAGTTCGAAACCACCCGACAACACATGGGATGCCATCGGCCCTCCCATCACTCCCAAACCCACAAATCCGACTCGACTCACCCTCGCCTCCAACCGGCTCCATGCTACCCCTCGCGGTCTGGACGGACACCTCTCGGCAAGTTGCCAGGTACCGACTGCGAGCACAATTGTTGTGTTCTCGTAAAAATCGTCGTAGGATGAGAGCGCAATTCATCCTTTGGAGGTCTCCATGTTTCGTAAGAAGGGCTTCACCCTTATTGAGCTTCTCGTCGTGATCGCCATCATCGCGATCCTGGCAGCCATTCTCTTCCCGGTCTTCGCGCAGGCGAAGGTCGCGGCCAAGAAGACGGCGTGCCTCTCCAACACCAAGCAGTACGTGCTCGCGGTCATGATGTACATGCCCGACTACGACGACGTCTTCCCGATCATTCAGTACAACAACACGTACGAAGCCAATCCGAACCAGCCCACGGGCGCGGATCAGGCGATCGGCAACCTCGTTCAGCCGTACATGAAGAACTACCAGATCCTCGCGTCTCCCGGCAGTGCCGCGGGCGAGTTGGAGCGGATGAGGGATCTCACCGATCCGAACACCGTGCCCTACAAGCAGGCGCAGAAGGAGCTGAACCTCGCGATCAAGGCGGACTACGGCCTGAACACCCAGTACTTCAGCAAGATGGGTGCATTCTGCGGGACGGCGGCACCGTCGGGCTTCAAAGCGTTTGGCACCGCGCAGGGGCAGGTCGGCAAACCGGCCAGCACGATTTACCTCGTGAACTCGGTTTGGGACCGCGGTTCGAGCGGTGCGCCTCAAGGCGGCGGCAACTGGGGCATCGATCCTCCGTGCCGACGCACGACCAACAACACCGATACGTTCCCGCCGATTCCTCCACCCTGCACCTCGTTCTTCTGGTGGGGAGGCTGGAACCCCGGTTCGCCCCTCGCATGGAACGTGTTTGGTGGCGCTTGGCCCTATCACAACGGCACGATCGCTAACGTCGGCTGGGCCGATGGTCACGCCACTCCCAAGCGCATTCCCGCGCTGACGGTGGGTTGCGACGTCCAAAACGGTTGGACCGGCGCGATCTTCGACATCGACCAGTATCTCTGGGACCTCAACTAAGAGGGCGACCTACGCCGCGCGGACGTCCGGTCCGCGCGGCCCTTTGTTTCAAGGGAAGGATCATATGAAGCTACTGCGACTCTGTCTCGCATTTGTCGTGTGTGCGTTCGCTTTTGGAATCGTGGGTTGTTCCTCTGGAAGCCAGAGTGAAGAGGCGTCCAGCGCCGTTCAGGAGATTCAGAAGAGCAATCCCCAAGGCGGTCCCAAGATCAGCCAAGAAGACGCCTCAGGGGATGCCTCGATGATGGCGGGACCCAAGAAGGGCGGCGGTTAGGTCGATTCCATGGCGAACGAAGTTCGCAAGGAGTTTGTGATCGCGGTGGTGGCGCTCGCCGTCGTCGCCGCGATCGCCATCGGCATCAAGTTCCTCAACAGCGGTCCGCAGGCGGGCGAGGCCGATGTTCCCACCGTGCTCAACGACATGGAGCGTCAAACGCCGGCGGGCGTACCGCGCATCAGCGAAGAGGACGCTTCCGGCGACACCATCATGATGGGCGGAAAAAAGTAGCTTCTTCTGCTGAAACTCGTCGTACGATGAAGGGTCATGGTGCGCAAGCGTGCTTTCACCCTTATTGAGCTTCTCGTCGTCATCGCGATCATCGCTATCCTGGCCGCCATTCTCTTCCCGGTGTTTGCCCAAGCGAAGGCCGCCGCCAAGAAGACTGCGTGCCTATCCAACACGAAGCAGTACCTCTTGGCCGTGATGATGTACATGCCGGACTACGACGATGCGTTCCCGATCATCCAACAGAACTGGACTTTCGAGGCTGATCCGAACCAACCCAACGGCCCGGATCAGGTGATCGGCAACCTCGTCCAGCCCTATATGAAGAACCTTCAGATCCTTGCGTCGCCCGGGAGCGGCATCGGCGAGAAGGAGAGAATGAACGATCTCACGGACCCCAATTCCGTGCCGTACGGCAAGGCCCAGCGTGAGTTGAATCTCGCCGTCAAAGCCGACTACGGGCTCAATATGCAGTACTTCGGCCGGATGGGGGCCTACTGCGGGACGAACAACCCCTACGGCTATCGCGGGCAAAGCCCGACGCAGAGCCAAGTGGCCAAACCCGCCAGCTCGATCTACTTCGTCAATTCGGTTTGGTATCGCGAAAACGGCGTACCGGTCGGAGGAGGAAACTGGGGCATCGATCCGCCGTGTCGGTTCGACACCAGCAATCGCGACACCTTCCCCCGCATCAACCCGCCGTGCACGTCGTTCTTCTGGTTCGGCGCGTGGAACCCGTCCTGGCCCGATGATTGGAACGTCTTTGGGGGCGCCTGGCCCTACCACTCCGGGAAGATCGCCAACGTGGGTTGGGCCGACGGCCACGCCACGCCCAAACGGATACCCGCGCTCACGTTGGGATGCGACGTTCGGGACGGTTGGACCGGACTCGTCTACGATCTCGACCAGTACCTGTGGGATCTCCTGTAGCGCCTAGGGAACCAAGCGCGACCGCATCCGCTCCGGCCCCAGCACGCTCATGAGTTCGAATAGGCCGGGGCCGACGGTCCTTCCCGTCAGCGCGACGCGCGTCGGGTGAACGATGGGGCCCAACTTCTCGAAGCCGTTGCTTTCCGCCCAACCCCGCAGGAACTGCTCGCACGCCTCGACCGAGACCGCAGGCGTTCCTTCCAAGAACCCGACCAAGTCGGCGAACAGTTGGGGCACGTGGGGTTGCCCCAGCCACTTCTCAGCGGCCTTGGGGTCCATCTCGGGCTGCTCGACGAAGAAGAACGCCGTGCCCTCCACAAAATCGGCAAGCGTGACCACGCGCTCTTGCAGCAACGGCAGGGCCTTGCCCGCATACTCCGGCTCTTCCGCCAATGCTCTCGCCAGACGCGCCAGAGCGTCCTCAGGAACCGCCGCCCGCCTCTCCGGGACTTCCCAGTAGGCAGCGGTCTCGGGATGCTCCACGAAAGCCCTCACGCGGGCCACGAGGTCGTCGGGATCCAACTGCCGGATGAACTGCCCGTTCATCCAGTTCAGCTTCTCGATGTCGAAGACTCCGGGCGAGGGTTGCAGACCGGAGAGGTCGAAGGCCGCCACCAACTCGTCGGGTCCCATCAGCTCCTTGTCGCCCCCGGGCGACCAACCGATCAGCGCAATGAAGTTCGCCAGCGCCTCCGGCAGGTAGCCCGCGCTGCGGAAGTCCAAGCACCGGGTGTCGCCGTGGCGCTTACTGAGCTTCGCGCCGTCCGGCCCCTTGATCACCGGCACGTGCACGAAGATCGGCGGGGTCCACCCGAACGCCTCGAACAACCACACGTGCTTGGGAGCCGAGCTGATCCACTCCTCCCCGCGGATGATGTGCGTGGTGCCCATCAGGTGGTCGTCCACCATCGCCGCGAAATGATAGGTCGGCATCCCGTCCGCCTTGATCAAAACGGGGTCGTCCGTAAGCCCGGGCTCCCACTCGATGCGTCCCCGAATCGCGTCCTCGCACGTCAGCCGACGATCGCGCGGCATCTTCAATCGGATCACGTAGGGCTTGCCTTCGACCTCGGCCCGCGCCACTTGGTCGGCGGTGGCCTCGCGCCACTGCCCGCCGAAGTAACCCACCGGCTCCTTGTTCGCCTGCTGCGCCTCACGCAGGGCGGCCAGCTCCTCCGGCGTCTCGAACGCCTTGTAGGCGTGTCCCGACTCCAGCAGCGTCGCGATGTGGGGGGCGTACAGGCCTGCCGCTTGGCGCTCGGACTGGCGATAGGGCGCGTGGGGGCCCCCCTTTTCGGGCCCCTCCTGCCATTCGATGCCGATCCACTCGAGGCTCTCAAAAATCTCGGCCTCGCATCCCTCGACCAGCCGCGCGCGGTCCGTGTCTTCGATTCGGACGGTCATGGTGCCCCCCTGGTGCTTCGCCAGCAGGTGGCAGTAGAGCGCCGTCCGGATGTTCCCGACGTGGGGGCTGCCGGTGGGACTGGGCGCGTAGCGAACTCGAACGGACATGGGCCGAAGGGTACCCGTGGGCCGATTGGCCCGACTATCGGGGCGGATGCGGTACAACGGCTTTAGGGCCTGTACAATGGCAGGCAGGTGAGCGGTCGTGGCTGAGTGGTACTACATTGGACACTATGGGCAATTGGGACCCCTCACTCGCGAACAGATCGACGAGTTGATCGATGGCGGGGTGATCGTGCGCGACACCTACGTCTGGCGCAATGGCATGCCGCAGTGGCAGTTGGCGGATTCGATCCAGGAGCTAGCCCCCAACTTCAAGGCCGCTGAGCCCTTTTCCGCTCCGCCACCCCCTCCGATGGCGCCTGGATTTGGGATGTCGAGCGCGCCGAACCTCGGCGTCACCAGCGCGCCGATGGCGTCGCGGTACCCCTCCGCCCCTCCCCAAGTCGCCCACAGCGGCCAGTACGCCCCCGCGTTCCATCCGCTCACGAGCGATCGCAGCCGGGTGTTGGCCGGTGTACTCCAGCTCTTGATCCCGGGCGTCGGCCGCCTCTATCTCGGGTATGCGGCCTACGGGGTGATGCAGTTGCTGCTGTTCCCTTGCGGGCTGGGCATCGGTTGGCTCTGGTCGGTGATCGACGGGATCGTGATCCTGGCGGGCGGCGTCAAGCTCGACGGCTACGGCCGACAACTTTCCGAATAGCCGATGTTCCCCGGCGTCGCCGCGCGTCTAAACTACGTGAAGACCATGAGGGGATTCCTTGCCTTGATCGCCATCCTCGCCGTCGCGGCGGCGGCTCTGGCGCAGACCTACACGCCCAAGCCGGGCGAGACGGTCATGCGCGTGGCCATCGAGGGGCGAGGGAACCTGTTCATCCGCCTCTTCACCGACGAGGCGCCGAAGACGACCACGCACATTGTCAAGCTCGCCAAGCAGGGCTTTTACGACGGACAACGGTTCTTCCGCGTCGTCCGCCAGCCACGCCCATTCCTCGTGCAGATCGGCGACCCCCAATCGCGCAGCAAGGATTTGGACGACCCGGCTATGGGGACGGGCGGCAGCGGGGCGAAGATCGCGTTTGAAGACAGCGGCAAGCTGAACGACAAGGCGGGCGTCGTCGGCCTGTCCCACCGAGAAGGGGACCGGGACGCGGGCGACAGCCAGTTCTACATCCTGCTCGCCCCCTCGAAATTCCTCGACGGCAACTACACGGTCTTCGGCCAGGTCGTCGCCGGCATGGACGTGCTCCAAAAGGTGGAGAAGGGCGATCGCGTGACCGCCGTGACGATTCTGGGGGGATAGGGGGGGTTCGTCCTTCGTCCTTGGGCCTTGGGCCTTGGTCCTTGGGCCCTGGGCATTGGGGCTTGGGCATCTCCCACGTCATCCCGAGCGAAGTCGAGGGATCCGGCCCCGCAGGACCCGAAGGATCGCTGCCGCCGTAACGGTCACGCTCGGCGAGGACGTCCGGATCCCTCGACTTCGCTCGGGATGACCTTTGCGTCCTTTGCGTGAGATCACGCCAGCAGAGCGGTACTGGTTATGCCACGGGCACCGCGGGCGTATAATCTAACCCTCGTGCGGCTCCTCAAGGCGATCTCTCTGCGGCTGTTGTTCGGGCTGCTGAGTCTCATCTTCATCTCCCTCGTGGTGTTTGTCGCCGACGAGGTGGCGCCTGGCGACCAAGCCACGGTGCTGGCCGGTGAGAAGGCGCGCATCGAAGACATCCAGCGCTTGCGCGAACAGTTGGGGCTGAACCGACCCTGGCCCATCCGTTACGTCGAATGGCTGGGCGATGCGGCGCGGCTGGACTTCGGCACCAGCTACTACGGCACGAAAGAGCCCGTGATCGATATCGTGAAGCGCGACCTGCCCATGACCGCCAAGCTGGCGGGGCTCGCCATTCTCCTTGCCGCCGGCATCGGCATTCTTCTCGGCACGCTGGCGGCCATCCGCGAGAACCGGGGGGCGGACCGATTCGTTCTGACCGTCAGCACCCTGGGCGTCACGCTGCCCAACTTCGTGCTCGCCCCGATCCTCGTGTACATCTTTGCGCTCAAACTCAACCGCCTTCCCCAAACGTGGGCCGTGGATCGCGTCGCGCCGGACATCTACTACTTGATCCTGCCCGTGATCGTGCTCGCGGCGCGCCCGATGGCGATGCTCACCCGCCTGACCCGCGCCAGCATGGTGGACACGCTGAAACAGGAGTTCATCCGCACGGCGATCGCCAAGGGAGTGCCGCCCGCCCGGCTCATCTTCCGACACGCCCTGCGCAACGCGATCCTGCCGGTGATCACCGCGATCGGAACCAGCTTCGGCTTCCTGCTGACCGGATCGTTTGTCGTCGAGCGTTTCTTTGTGCTTCCGGGATTGGGTCGCGAAGCCATCGAAGCCATCCAGCAAGGCAACGTCCCCGTCGTCCAGGCGTGCATCCTGATCACAGGCGCCATGTTCATTGCGATCAACCTCCTGGTCGATCTGCTTCAACCCATGCTCGATCCGCGCATCCGGGAGGCCCAGATTTGAGGCGCGATCCGCTGTTCTGGTTTGGAGCCAGCTTTCTCGTGCTGCTGGTGCTCGTGGCGATCTTCGGACCGACGATGCGCCACTCCGCGTTCGAGATGGGCGCCCCTCCCCACACGCCGCCCGGCGCCGACTACTGGTTGGGGACCGACGAGGTCGGTCGCGACGTGTTCGCAAGAATCGCCTACGGCGCGCGCATCTCGCTGCTGGTCGGCCTGATCGTCCAGGCGATCTCCATCTCCGTGGGTGTGTTCGTGGGCGTGGTCGGAGTGTACGCGCCGCGTTGGATCAGCATGCCGCTGCTGCGTTTGACCGACGGCATGTTCGCGTTTCCGGACATCCTGCTGGCGATCCTGATCATCGGGGTGTTCGGCATGGGCATGACCCCCGTGATCGCCGCGCTGAGCGTCACGGCTTGGCCGGGGATGGCGCGCCTGGTGCGCACCCAGGTGGCGACGCTGAAAGACCGGGAGTTCGTCATCGCCTCCAAGGCCATCGGCTCCTCGCCTTGGCACGTCGTCACCAGGCACGTGCTTCCCCAGCTTTGGGGCATCGTGTTGGCCGTGGGCATGGTCGATCTGGCGGGGACGATCCTCGCCGAGAGCACGCTCAGCTTCCTCGGAATCGGCGTGCAGGCCCCCACCCCGAGTTGGGGCAGCATGATCAACAACGCGCGCTCGGACATGAATTCGCACCCGATGCTGCTGCTGTGGCCGTGCATCGTGCTCAGCCTCACGATCTTCTCGCTGAATTTCGTGGGCGACAGCCTGCGCGCCGCCCTCGACCCGAAGTCGGGCGCGCAGGTGAGGCCGATGGCCTGGTTCACCCGCTTGCGGGAACGATTCGTCCGCCCCAAGGCCGAGGCCTGACGCCCACCTACTCCTTCGACTGGATGATCTCGATGGCCTTCTTCAGTTGCGGGTCCTTGTCGGGGTCGCCGAACACGACCTGCGTCGTGAGATCCAGCTCCACCTTGTAATCGGGCTGCAGTCCGCCGGACACGTACTGACCGTCCTCGTCGACGCGGCGGCTGATGTCCTGGCCGCTCGGAAGGAAGTAGCGGGCGATCGTGATCTTGGCGTTCGAGCCGTCCACGAGGGCGTAGACGTTCTGCACCGAAGCCTTGCCGTACGTGTGCTCGCCCACCAGGGTCGCGAGCTTGTAGTCGCGCAGGGCGCCCGCGAAGATCTCGGCCGCGCTGGCCGACTCCTCGTTCACGAGCACGATCACCGGATAGCCCAGCGGTTTGCGCTGCCCGTAGTAGGTCTTGGCCACCTCCTCGCGCCCGTCCCGCATGCGCATCTTCACCACAACCTTGTCGTCCGCATATCGCGAAAGCATCTCGACGGCGGTCTCCAAGAGCCCGCCCGGGTTGTTCCGCACGTCGATGATCAAGCCCTTGAGGCCGGGCCCGAGCTTCCCCAACTCCTTGGAGAACTGGGCGTTGGTGGGCTCCGAGAAACTCGCGACGGCCACGTAGCCGATCGATCCCGGAAGCAGCTTCCCTTCCACCG
Source organism: Fimbriimonadaceae bacterium (assembly GCA_023957775.1). Lineage (NCBI taxonomy): Bacteria > Bacillati > Armatimonadota > Fimbriimonadia > Fimbriimonadales > Fimbriimonadaceae > Fimbriimonadaceae bacterium. The sequence continues at coordinate 211,503 of JAMLGR010000003.1, forward strand.
TCGGCGTGATGACCTGCGACCGCCGGATGGAAAGCTCCAAAGGCTTGGGCGCGCCGGGGCGGACGATCTGGAGGCGCACCGGCGTGCCCTCCTTGCCTCGAATCTTCGAAACGATAAACTCCACGGTCTTCCCGACCACGGACTCGCCGTCGACGCCGGAAATCGAGTCCCCCACGCGCAAACCCGCTCGGTTCGCAGGGCCATCCTCAAAGACGGAGGCCACACGCGCGCCCATGGGATCGGGGGAGAGCCGGGCACCGATGCCGACGAAGTTCGCCTGCGTCTCGACCTGGAACTCCTTGGCCTGGGCCGGCTCCATGAAGACGGTGTGCGGGTCGCCGAGCGCGCCCATGAGCCCCTCGATGCCGGCGTACTTCAGCTTCTTGCCGTCCACGCCCTTGTAGTAGTCCGTCGAAATCCGCTGGTAGGCGGCGCGGAACGTCTGGGTGGCCGAGACCTCTTCCTTGCTTACCCTGGACGCGCCCAAGAGTACGCGCAGCGCATCGGTCGAGGGAGGCGCCCCCTTCTGCAAGTCGCGCCAGGTGAAACCGAAGGCGAAACAGGCGAGGAACGCGAGCGGAATTCCTACGATCTTGGCGAACTTCACGACTTCACCTCGTCCGTCCGGGCCGCTTCGCGCCTGTACTCGCCGGTCACCAGCGAGTAACCGCCACCTCCCGCCATGTCGAGCGTCTCGATCGCATGGGGCAGACCGGCCGTCTTCTCGCCCACGAGCTTGGCGTTGCCGAAGGCCGCGAGCGCGAGGGCGAAGATCTCGGCCTCATCGCGAGTCGTGTGGTCCACAAGGAGCCTCAGGGACGGAGGTTGGGCGTTGCCGTTCTGGACCGTCAGCGGTTGGACCAACGAGCCGTCGGCCTGCACGAGCACCCCGTAGCCGCCCTTCTTGGCCAACACCGCAAGGCATCGGCGCATCGTCTCGAAGTCGCCCGAGACCTGACCGCGGAGATCGAGCGTGACCTCCCTCTTTCCGGCAATGGCTTCCTGCAGCGCCTTGTCGGCGTCCGGCAGGAAGCGGAGCGAAAGGGTGCCGTTCTTCTCCGAAACCGGGTCCACATGCGATCGGGCACGCGTCAAGGTCGTCTTCCGCACCTCGTTTCCGCGCTTCCACTCGATCTCAAGCGACCCTGCGACGCCCTGCGTGAGCCTCTCGAGGGCCTTCATGGGCATCAGGTTCTTCTCCGACTTGGTCTGAATCTCCTTGCGCAGGGCGTCGAAGGCCTCTTTGGGCATCTTGCCGTCCGCGAACCGCTTCTGCGCCTCGCGATACTCGCCGATCTCCTGCGTGTTCACCAGCCAATGGCCGTCGAGGATGGACACCCAGTCGCCCGGCTTGACGCCGGCCTTGTCGGCGGGCCCGCCGGGGACCACCGCCGCGGCCACGAGGCGCGGAACCCGGAAGTGTCCCAGACCCGTGTCCTCCCCATCCGTCGCGTCCAAGGCGGGATCTCCGAGGAGCATGAAATCGACGCCGATGCCCTGGTAGTCGCCTCGCAGCTCGGCGCGGCGGACGAGGAACGCGTCCGTATCGTAGAAGAGGCACTCGGGGTCCTCGAGGCTCTGCACCATGCCGCGCACGGCCCCTTCGGCCAATTTGGACTCGTCGGAGATGGGGTCCACGTACTCGCGCTTGAGCAGCTCCACCATCTCTCGGAAGAAGGCGCCTTCGGGAACGTCCGGCCCTTGGTCCTTCGAGGCAACCAGTCCTTCCAGGGGCAGACCGGATGCCGTGCGAAGACGTGAGTTGCCCACGTCGACGTGGTCGCGCGCCGCATTTCCGCCCGCGAGCAACAACGCCCCGGTCGCGACGGCGACGGCCGTCCACACACTCTTCTTTACATCACCCAATACCGCTCCGCTCCTGAGCCGCCTCGGGCAGCTCCCCATCCAGTTTTTCCACACGGCGCGCGTGGCGCTCCTCGCGATCCTCTCCGGTTCTCAGGAATTCGTCGAAGATGAGATTTCCATCCTCTAGAGATGTCAGACGCCCGCCCAGACACAGCACGTTCGCGTGGTTGTGCCTTCGGGCCATCTCGGCCATCTGCGGGGTGCAACAGTTCGCCGCCCGAATGCCGGGGTGCCGATTGGCCCGGATCGAGATGCCGATCCCGGTTCCACACACGAGCACACCCAGATCGGCTCGCCCGTCGAGAATCGCCTCGGCCACGAGGTCCGCGGCATCCGGGTAGTCGTACGGCGTCTCGTCGGCGGCCCCCACCCACCACGTCTCGTGCCCGAGCGCCGCCGCATGGGCGCGCACGCCCTCTCGAAGAGCGAAGCCCGCATGGTCGGATCCAAAGACGATCTTCATGGCTGTCTCTCCCGCGCCCACCGCGCGACCGAAGGGTCCGTACTCGAGGCAAGCGCTTCCAAGGTCTTGGGCGGCAACGCGAGCTTCTTGGCCACCGCCAGTTCGACGAGCGCCGCCTGGATTCGGGCGTCCTTCTCTTCCAATACGCCGCCCAGCTCGTCGAGCGCGACATCGCCCGGTGCAGTGGCGAAGGCGCTAAGCGCGGCTGCCCTGACGCGAGGGTCCGTGTCGACCACCGCGAGGCGAAGGGCGCCGCGCGCTTCCTTCGCCGACAGCAACCGGAAGGCCTCGAGGAGGGCGATTCGCACGGCCGGGCTGTCGTCGCGAACTCCGCGGTAGCCCTCGTCCGCCATCCCAGGCAGCGTGCTGCGGATCAAGGCGAGATAGCTTTCATATCGGACCTGGTCGCTTGGGTCGTTCACCGACTCGAATTGGATCCGACGCGCGACCGGATCCACGTCCATTTTCGCGTGGCGGACGACGGCGAGGCGAACGGCGGGGTGCACATCTTGAAGGAACACCAAAGCGAGTTGCGCAGGTTCCGACCCAGGCAGCGAGGCTAGGGCTTCCGCCCCGGTGGCCCGCGCCCGCCAGGAGAGTGCGATGATCATCGACGTCAGCGGCGCGGCGGCCACGATGCGCCCTTCCCGGCCAAGCACTCGGGCGGCAGACTCCCGCGCCTCGTCGCTTGGACCCGCATCGAGCGCGCCGGTGACGAGCGCCCATGCCGCGGGCGTGTCCTGAAAGGCGAGCGCTTCGATCGCCTCATGGACCACGTTCTTCTCGAGGCTGCGGACGAGGGCCCCCAACTCGGGAACGAGATCCGGAAACTTGGCTCGTCGCGCAGCCGACGCCGCGTTGAGCGCCACCAAGTCTCGGGCATCCCCGAGCAGGGCCGCGTTGGGGGTGCGCGCGGCGGCCGCGGCGCGTTGCCACAAGGTCCCCGCCGGGTCGGCGACCAGGGGCGTGCCCTTCCCGATCGGGACCACCGCACCTTCGGGAGCACTGAGCACCCTCACCCGCTTGAGCACGAACGAGGACGCGCCGAGCGGGCGCTCGTAGAGCCCGGCCGCCTCGGGAGTCTCGATGCGAACCTCCTCGACGGCTCCGGAAACCCCCGCTGCGCGCAGATCGAGGGTTGCCGCTCCGGGTCCGATCGTCGGGACACTCCACGTGGGCGGTTCAGCGCCAAGGGCGCCGGGGACATCGAAGAGCCGCACGCGCGTGACGCGCCCCCCGACCTCCCGAACCACGAGGTCCAGGGGCTCGGCCTTGGACCCGTCGAGCGTCAGCTCCAGAAAGGGGTGCGTCGCCACGTTCAAGACGGGCCGCGATCCCTGGCGTCGCAGCAAGAGCACCCGCCCCGCGCGCGACCCGGGAGCCTCGGTGACCAGCACTCCCTCGCCTTCCGCGGTGGGAGCGACCGAGAAGCCACCCGAAACCGCTGGGACCGTGCCGGGGCCCCACACAAGCTCGAGGCCCAACGGCGTCGCGAGGCGTTCGACACGGATCGTGGCCACGCGGGTCCAGCCGCTGGACGCCTGCGAGAAGGTGCAACGAACCTCCTGATCCAACGCGCCCCGCGGCACCGTGAAGGCCCAGGCGTTTTGGCCCTCCTTCAGCACGCCGTCCGCCGGCGCCTGCCACCCTGGGGGCACCTCCCAACGCACCTGCACCGGACTGGAACTCGCGCTTGCCTGGGCGACGACGGATACCGACTCGCCCGCAAGCAAAAGCGAGGAGGGCAGATCCACCCGGACAGGATCGATCCAGGGATGGGCCGCCCACCGTTGCTTGCCGTCGGCGGCGACGATCCGAACCAGGTCCCCGGGTCCCGAGGCCGTTCGACCGCCCGGCGGCAGTTCCAACTGGGGCGGCGTCCCCCGAGGAACGGGGGTCGCTTGCACCGAGAGCCCTTCGAGCCTCAGGAGGTTGATCTCCGGCTCAGACGGGCCAGGGGCCAGCGAAAACACGACGAACAGGCGATCCCCCTTCTCCAGCCAGCCCTCCACCTGCGGTTTCAACCGCGGGTCGAGGTGCGACCCAAACAGATCGGCCTGCGCCCAATCGACGAACAGCAGCCGCTTGTCGGCAAGGGAGAGGAGTGCGGTGGCTCCCGAGGACGGGTCGAAGGTGGCGGCCGCCTGTCCCGTCGCCGCGAAGGCGATGCGGTCGCCGTCGGCTGCGATCGCCATCGGGGCCCCCGCCAATGCCGCCAATGTCTCGTCGTCGAGCCGCGGCAGACGGTAGGGGTTCTCGCGGGCGACGCTCCACGGCGTGTGCGCGGGCAGGTCGCGCGTTGCGTGGGCCTGATAAGCCGGGGTCGGAGCGAATCGCTCGCAGGCGACCCGCCACAGGTCGGGCGCCATGAACGCATCGGGGCGCCTCACCGCCGTGGGTTCGCCCGAGGTGTCGAAGGCCGATGGAGCGGGTTGATCGATGGTGAGCGGAAACCCGAGGTCCCTCACGCGCCGGGCGAGGTGCGTGGCCCAGGCGTCGGCCATCGCAAGGGCGAGTTGCCCGGGCTGGGAGTACGCCTGCACCGGAATCGAGGACGCGGACGTCCCCAAAATCACATCGTTCACCCCTGTTCGGACGAGGGCCGGGTGAAGAAGGAACGCGGAGTCGTAGGGCCCTCGATATTTGGGATCGCTGGGATCGAACACCGCCCCGTTGAGGAGCGGCGCAAGCGTGGAATCCAGGAACGCCCGTCCGTACGGATCGTCCGTGCTCTCGACCGAGGCGGGGGCGTCATCGACCTCGACGTCGAAGGCGAGCTGCATCGCGCCACCCGCCCGCGCCTCGGCGACGACCGCGAACCGGGCGATCTCGGCTTGCACACGCTCCAGGTCGTCCACCCGCAGCACGCCGCGACGCAGCCGGGCCACGCCGTCGGCGCCGCGTTCGACGATGTCCGCGCGCGAGAGGATGACGACCTTCACGCGCCACGTCGGCGCGGTCTTGAGCCGCTCTTCGGCCGCACGGTGAAGCGAGGCGACCTCGTCCCAAGCGCCTCCGCCGAAGGATTTGCCTAGAAGGGCCCCTTGTGGGCTCAGCGGGTACGACCACCCGTCGACCTCCACCTGGGGAGCGGGGGTTTGGACCCACGCAGATGCCAAGACCCAAGCGGCGAGGGCGGCGAAGCCGATCAGGGCACCTCGTAGAGCCGGATGTCGTCCTTCGACGCCGCGTGGCCATCGCCTCGGCTGTGGACGAGGGCCTCGCGGGCCCCCAATGCGGCGAGATCGGTCGGCATCTTGCCCACCATGTCCAGGACCACCTTCTTGATCCGCTCGGCGTTCTTTTCGAACACTTCGAGAACGCTGTGGGCGGTCACGGCTTCGGCATTGGCGACCACGCCGCTATCGTAGTCGGTGATGAGCGAGATGTTCACCACCGCCATGCCCAACTCGCGGCAGAGGTAGGCCTCGGGGTACTGCGTCATGTTGATGACCTGCCACCCGGCTTCCGTGAACCACTTGCTCTCGGCCTTGGTGGAGAACCGCGGACCTTGGATCACCACGACTGTGCCGCCGTCGTGGCAAGGAATGCCGTGCGCGCGAATCGTCTCGACCGCAAGACGCCTAAGGACGGGATCGTACGTGTCGGCAGGCGAAACGTGCGTGACGATCGGGCCATCGTAGAACGTGTCGATCCGGGCGCGCGTACGATCCACGAACTGGTCGCAGACCACGAAGTCGCCGGGATTCACGTCCGCTTGAAGGGAGCCGGCGGCGCACGGGCTGATGACGGCCTGCACGCCAAGGCTGCGCATCGCCCACACGTTGGCGCGGTAGTTGATTTTGTGGGGAGGCAGGGTGTGGTTCCGTCCGTGCCGGGGCAGGAACGCGACGTCGCGCCCTGAAACCTTCGCAAGCATCACCGAATCGCTCGGCGGGCCGTAGGGCGTGTCGACCTTGACCTCGCGAACATCCTCGAGCAGGCTGTAGAAGCCCGAACCTCCAAATACGCCGATCTCTGCTAGTGCCATCGGCGCCTAGGTTACTTGGTTCGCAGCAGTCCCGACACGGCGAGGATGAACTGGTCGACGCGTCCGCCCCGTCTGAGCGCGGCGTCGGGATTGATGGGATAGACCCGCCCGGATTTCACTGCGGCGAGCGATTGGAGGCGGGGGTCCTTGAGAAGGACTTCGGCGTCGCCCGCAACGATGAGAACCTGCGGGTCCCAGCCCAGGAGCGCTTCGGCGTCGAGCGGCACGAAGCGATCGGCGTCCGGGCCGACCACGTCGCCGCCGGAGGCCTTCAGCTCGTCGGCTTGGAACGAGTTCTTCCCCGCGATCATGTGCTCGGAGCCCGAGCTCGGCAGGATCAGCGCGACGGTGGGGGCCGGATCGGGCATCTGGGCTTTCGCGAGCTGCTCCGCGTTGTAGATCTTGTCGGCATACTGGCTCGTTTTGGTTTCGGAACCCGTCGCGGCGCCGAGTTTGTACAGGTCCTCGATCATTTGGGCGACGGTTTTCGGGTCCCACTCGTACGTGGGGATACCCAGCTCCTTGATCTTCTGGATTTCGGCTTCGCTGAACAGGTGGGGATCGTAGACGACCAGGTCGAACTTCTTGGCGACCAGCGACTCGTAGTCGGGCGAGGTGCTGGAAAGGACGACGGGCACGTTGTTGATGAACGACGGCCAGTTGCAGCTCGACGTGCGCCCCTTGAGGAAGGAGAAGGGTCCCCACCGCGCCAGGATTTCGGTGGTCCCCGGGCTCAGGCTGGCGATGTTCTTGGGAGCGATAAACCGCTTGCCATAGACCTTCCCCTGATCCTCGGCAGGACAACCGAAGAGCAGACAGGCCAGGAGCACGAGCGCAACGGAGCGAAGAAACCGCATGGAACCATTCTGGCGCACGCGGAAGCGGGAGTGCCACGGCCCCTCCTCAAGTAGGATTCGGGGAGGACTGGCAGGGGCAACAGGATTCGAACCCGCGACCTGCGGTTTTGGAGACCGCCGCTCTACCAACTGAGCTATACCCCTATCGCGGGAGACATTTTACCTCCGCTAGTGGACCCGGATGCCCTGGGCGATTCCCAGGAGGTCCTGCGGCGATCGGTCGGCCAACACGATGAAGGCGAACCCGGACTCGGTCCACGCCACACACGGCATCTTGCCGACGCGGCCGTAACAGTAGCCTTCGGGAGCCCCATTGGCCTGCAGATCGGCGATCTCGTTCACCTCGGGAATGATCACGAGGTTGGCGTAGCCCTGGGCGTCCTTCAAGGTCAGCCGGGCGACGTGCCGGTTGTCGATCACGCCTTCGGCGGCGGCCACGACGCTCACACGATCGAGCTGAATCGTGCCGGGGGCGAACCCGCGGAGCCAGTTGCGCATCTGCTCGGGCGCGGCGGGGGTGTTGGAAGAGGACGGTCCGAGATTGGACATCATGCGCGCGACGTCCGAAGAGTGCAGCGGATTGCCGGGAGCGCGGTTCAACAGCCCCGCGCCGAGGATCAAGACAAGGAACACCGAACAGAAACCCCACGCCCATCGGCCCACGAAGGACTCGACGCGCCGCGTGCGATCGATCTCGCCGAGGCGGCCCTGGCACTTGCGCCACGTCTCTTCGCACGTCACCGAGTCCGCCAGCCGACGGGTCGCCCCCTTCAACGCCAGCACGGCTTTGTACTCGGCCAGGCTCTCGGCACACTGGTTCACCTGGGCCTCGACGCGCGCGGCGTCGCCCGGAGAAAGCTCTCCGTCGGCCAAGGCGTGGATCTCTGTCTTGTCAATCATGGATTCGTTCCGTGGCGAAGGAATCCTTCGCGCTCCGCGTACTCTTCGAGCGATCTCCGCAACATCGCTCGGCCCCGGGCCAACCGCGAACGCACGGTCCCGATCGGGACGTCCAGCACGTCGGCGATTTCCTGGTAGCTCATTCCTTCGATGTCGCTTAAAATCACTGCCATTCTAAAATCTTCGGGCACCTTGCCCAGGGCTTCCTCGACTTCGCCGCCCACGAGCTCGTCGAACATCACGCGATCCGGCGTGGCGTCCTCGGGCGCGGTCGGTTCCGCCGCTCCTTCGTCGTCCAGCGATCCGAACTGCGGCCCTCGTTGCCTTCGCCTGTACTTGTTGATGTACAAGTTGGTGACAATCCGCAAGATCCACGCTTTGAAGTTGTTCCCGTCGAAACGCTCGAACGCCTCGTAAGCGCGAACGATCGCTTCTTGGGAGAGATCCTCGGCCTCTTCACGCGAGCGGGTAAGACGCAGCGCGGTTCCAAAAACCGAGGGAAACACCCGCTCCGCCTGCCTTTCAAAAGCGTCGCGCTGACTGCGTCTGCCGAGGGGCATGATCGGCGCGAGTGTACCTCTCGGACTGTTCGAACAACCCCGGCAGGCCGAAGGTTCCCAACCCGCGGCCGGGACGCAAAACCCGGCAACGAATCAGACGTCGCGCCTTTTGATCAGACGCCCGAAACGGCCGTCGTGCCGCCCTGCATGCCGACGGACTGGCCCCGCGCGACCTTGAACTTGGACACCGTTCCCTTGGGCGCCAACAGGATGTAACGGGCGCCGCTGCCGGCGCCGACCGTCCCTCCCGGAGCGGACAAGGAGCCGATTCCCTGCACGCTTCGCTGACCGCTGATCAGCACCACGTCGACATCGAACTGCAGATGCCTCACGGCGAGCTCCGGATTCCCGGCGGGCATCATGAACAGCATCCCACGGTCTTTGAAATCTTTGGCCTCGACGTACGCCAAGCCGTCGTTGCGCTTCTCCTCCGCATCGGCCACGACCACGGGAAACTCTCCGTTTCCGAGTTGGATCGTGGTGGGGGTGTACTCCCGAATCTGCTTCGTGCGGCGCGCGTCGTCTCCCGGCTGGGGTTTGGGCTTCTGCGGCTTCCAGGCATCAGGCCGAGACGCGCTGAGACCGGCGCCTTCGAGCTGCTCCGCACCATCGCCGCCCGAGCACCCGACGGCTCCCGCCACCAACACCCCGAGGGCAATCCCCTTCAACCAAATCTCAAGCCATCGATCCATCGTGAATTCTCCTGCAGTCTAGGCGCCGGCCATCGGCAACGGCGTCTTGGAAGGTTTCGGCACTGGTTCGTCGCGGACGATCTCGCGGTACAGCGAGTCGCGCTCGACGGGCACCCGACCCGCCTCTTCGATCATACGCACCATGTTCGCGTGCGTCAAGGATTGCGCCTTGTTGCCCCACTCGCCGTCCTTGTACGTGATCTCGTACTCGTGCACCAGTCCGTCGGCGTCGTCCGCGCCGTACCAAAGCGCGGCCTGCGTCACCGGAACGGTGTTCATGATCCAGAACGACTTGATGTGCTCGAAGTTGTCGAGCATCAACCGGCAAAGCGCGATGGCGCGAAGGTCGTCGTCGGCCGTGGGGTGCTCGATATGCTCAAGCTCCGTGCCTTCTGGATGGAACGAAAGCGGCGTCATCGTGAGGAAGTGCCGGGTCTCGTCCTGCAGTTCGCGCAATTGGACGAGGTGGTCCACCCGCTCCTCCGCGGTCTCGATGTGACCGTACAGCATCGTCGCGTACTGCTTCAGCCCGAGCTTCGAGGCCGCGCGCGCGACCTCTTTCCACTCTTCCCCGTTCAACTTCTTTCCGAAAAGCTCCGCGTGCACGCGATCTGCCAGGATCTCGATCCCACCTCCGGGTAGCGAGTCCAGGCCCGCCTCAATGAGGTCGGCCAGCGCCTGCTCGATCGAGCACTTGCCCACCCGGGCGATCTCCACGATCTCCACGGCGGTGAACGCCTTCACGTGGACCTCGGGGCGGGAGTTCTTCACGATCCGCACGAGGTCCATGTAGTACTGGTAGGGGAGTCGGGGGTTGATGCCGCCGACCATGTGGATCTCGGTGATCGGAATGTCCTTGTGCCAGTCGAGGCGCCGCTGGACCTCCTCGAGGCTCATTTCGTAAGGCTCGGGGCCGCCCTTCTTCGCGTAGAACGAGCAGAACTTGCAGAACTTGTTGCAGATGTTCGTGTAGTTGATGTGCTGGTTCCGCACGTAGTAGGTCTTCGGGCCGTGGAGTCGTTCGCGCACGAGATTGGCGAGGTAGCCCACCGCCGTGAGGTTCGGGGTCGTCGCCAGGCGCATGCCGTCCTCGAACGTCAGTCGTTCGCCGTTCTCGACCTTCTCGTAAAGGTCGATCAGTTCCGATCCCACAACGCGTTCGGGAGCGATGGCCATCGCGATGATTCTACCTGTGGCCCCTACGACGGGGAGTCGCCGGCGGCGGACGGCGGTGCGGGCGGCCCCTCGGAAGGCGCTTCCAGCGAGCGCGACGCCTGACGCGGAAGCCAAACGAGGGCGCGCACGCCGCTGGCCTCCACGCTCTCGGAGCCCACGGCTGCAGGACCTCCCGGAATCATCTTCGCGGCGGGCTCGCTCACGGCGACGCCGCCGATCGGGCATACCTTCTGCAGATGCGCGGCGATGTCGATGACGTGCGCGAAGTTCACCGACTTGATGTCGTCGCGCGAAGGTGCGTTGACCTCGCCGGCGTGCACCCCCACGCGGAGCTGGATCGGAATCCCGATTTTGTTGCGGAACGTGTTGAGCTCCACCAGTCCGGCCTGGATCGTCCGCCCGGCGCCAAACGCCTGCTGCGGGTGGTCGAACGCGCACGTGATACCGTCCCCGGCCGTGGAGTGCACGCGGCCGCCGTAGCGGCGCGCGATCATCTCGACGAACTGGTGGTACTCGTTGAACGTGAACTCCACGCTGAGCGGGTCTGCATGCTCCTTCATCTTCGTCGACCCCACGATGTCGGCACTCAGAAAAGCGAGCATCTGCTCTCCCGAACGAAGTTTTGTCTGCAGCTCGACGAGCTGGCGCAGCAGCTCCTGGCGCTCTTGAACGGGATCCTTGATGCCCAATTTGGAGTGGAATCGCGAAACAAAGTTATGCAAAACGACAGATGCGATCGCGCCGCCGAGGGTCCACGGCAGCAGGAGCATCGCCTCCTTGCCGCCAAAGACCTTCAGCCCGAACGCGATGCCGATGAAGGCAAACAGGGACTTGCCGGCGAAGTAGACGCCGCCGCTGGTGGCGCCGGCGATGGCCGCCGTGCGCGCGTCGCGGCTCACGCTCACGTTCCACAGCGCGAAGGAGAGTCCGATGAGCTGCAGGATTCCCAAGAAACCGGTCGGGTCGCCCGTCCCCGTCTTGAGCACTTCGAGGAGCCCGACGTTGGCCGAAATCGTGGCGGCCGCCACATAGCGGCGCACGTCGGGTTCGAGCGTGAGGAACAGCGTTCGGATGCGGTGCAGAAGCGATTGCTTGCGCCGTTCGGGGAACGCGCGGATGGCCAGGCGCACGTAGTCGATCGGCGTCCCCGTCGCCTCGGCCACCGCTTGGATCGCCGAATCGTCGAGTTCGCCCCCGTGCGACTCGCGCAAGCGCTCGGCAAGCTCGAGCATCTGCTGCACGGAATCGTCGTTAAGCTCTCCTGACGGTTGCTTCAGGCCGATCTCCAATCTCTCACCAATCCGAACCCATTGTACTCGCGCAGCCGCAAGGGCACCCGCAAAGGGTCCCATACGACCGCGCGCGCTTACGCGTCGCCGAGCACGTGTGGGAGTGCGCGCGCTTGCGCGTCGCCCTGAATTCGCCGAACTTGTTCGGCTCCCCGTCCTCGCGGCGAGCCACTCGGGGGCAAGGCGACGAGCAAGCTCGCGCACTCCCAGGGACTCTGCCGGCACCAAGCGCCGGCCTGGAAGGCGGCGAGCAAGCTCGCGCACTCCCACACGTGATCGGCGACGAGCAAGCGCGCGCACTCCCAGGGGGCCTTGCCTAGGTGCAGCCGTTGGGTGGGGGTGGAGGCGGGCCGGTGGTCGCTGGAACGAAGATGTTGCCGCTGGGAAGCGGCGTTACCGCTCCGTCGGTCAGCGCAGGCAGCGGCGCGGTGCACGTGCCGATCAGCGCCGAGTAGCGCAGCCCCCCGTAGGTGTACTGCCTGTAGTAAGCCGCCGAACTCAGGGACGACGGGTTGAGGTGGAACCGCACGGAATTGCTCGGAACGCGCGCCACGAAGTAACCGCAGGTGTCCGTGGTGATCGTTGCCACCTGCGTCCCGACCGCGTTGAAGAACAGGACCTGCACCGATCCGATACCCAGACCCGTGGATTCAACGACGACTCGACCCGTCACCGTCGCCAAGCCCGGGATTCCGGATGCCGGAGGCGGAGAACACGAACCGGTCGACCCGCCGCCACCGCCGCCGCCGCCACCCCCACCGCACCCGATGAGGAGGCCCAAAAACACGAAAGACGCGAGAGACGCACCGAATTTCAATTGATCACCTGAACTCTTGGACCGCTCCAACCTAGCCGTTTGTTCGCACCGCGCTCGAGGCGAACCCGTGCGGCATGAGCTCCTTGAGAGAATACTGCCTCGACGCCCCACTCCCATCGACGGTCACCACAAGAAGTGCCTCCGGGTCCGTCGCAAACTCGGCGATGGACTGCAGGCACATGCCGCACGGCGTGCCCCCGTCGACGGTCGCCACGGCCAGGGCGCGGATCTCCCGGCCGCCCTCGGCCACCATGCGGGCGATGGCCGCCCGCTCGGCGCACACGCTCAACCCGAAGGAGACGTTTTCAACGTTGCACGCGGACCAGATCCGGCCCTGCGCGTCCTCCAGAGCGGCCCCAACCAGGTAGCCGCTGTAGGGAGCGTAGGCGTGGAGCCGGGCCGTCTGGGCCGCTTCGATCAGTGCGTCGGTCTTCATCCTTCCAAAACCGCGATCGTGACGCCGTGCCCCCCCTCGGTCGGCTCGCCGTCGCGGTAACGCGCCACGTGAGGATACTTCCTCAGAATCTCGCGGCACAGCGTGCGTAGGACCCCTTCCCCCTTCCCGTGCACGATGCGCACCTGGTGAACCCCTGCCAACACCGCGTCGTCGAGGAACTTCTGGAGTTCGCGCTCCGCATCCTCCGCCCGCATCGCCCTCAGGTGAATCTCCGTCGGGGCGAACTGCGCCCGCTCGGCCCGCACCGTCCCCCGTGAGCGGGGTGGCGCCTTCGCCGGTTCGGCGGCGCGCAAGCGATCGACGTGGACGTTCAGCTTGAGGGAGCCGATCTGCACCTTGGCCTGTCCCTCCCTGGGGTCCTCGAGCAACGACCCGATCTGGGGATACCCCTCGACCCGAACCGAGTCCCCTCTCTTCAAGGCCGGGACCGTCCCGCGGTCCGCCGGCGCGCGCTCGGGCTGAAGGCCGCGCACGACCTCTTGGCCGACCTCCTGCAGCGCCTCCAGATCCTTCCGCGCCTTGCTGATCGCGGCGGGGGCGGCACCGGAGCGCTTCAGTTCGTCGAACAGCTCCGCGGCTTCGAGCCGAATCTGGCGAAGGGTCTCCTCGATCTCGGCCGTCGCGCGCTCGTGCGCCTTGCGCCGCACCTCTTGAGCCTCGCCCAACTTGCGATCGGCCTCCGCCTCGCGCTTCTTGATCTCCGAGACGCGCCGGTCCGCCTCGCTCTGCGCGACCCGCGCCTGCTTTTGCGCGGACTCGAGCTGCTCCATCATCCGCGACACTTCCATCGCGGCGTCTCCCAGCATCGAACGGGCGTCTTCGACGACTTCTGCGGGCATGCCGCATCGCTCGGCGATCTTCAGGGCGTGGCTCGCGCCGGGCGCACCCATGAGGAGCCGGTACGTGGGTCGGAGCGACTTGGCGTCGAACTCCATCGCCGCGTTGGCGAAACCCTCCGTGTTGTACGCGAACGCCTTGAGTTCGCCGTAATGCGTGCTGGCGAGGATGCGCGCGCCACGGGCCTGGAGCGCGCCCAGGACGGCCTTGGCGAGCGCGGCCCCTTCGGCGGGGTCCGTGCCGGCCCCGATCTCATCGAACAGCACGAGCGCGCCCTCTTCGATCCCCCGAAGCGCCTCGGCGATGTTCTTCACGTGCCCGCTGAACGTGGAGAGGGACTGCTGCAGACTCTGCTCGTCCCCGATGTCGGCCCACACCTGGGTGAACGGAGCGAGCACCACGCGCCGCGCGGGAGGCATCAAGCCCGCCTGCGCCATCAGCACGAAGAGCCCCACCGTCTTGATGGCCACGGTCTTGCCGCCCGTGTTGGGTCCGGTGATCAACACGGCGTCGTGGTCGAAGCCGACCGCCACCGAGAGCGGCACGGCCTGGTCGCGGGGCAGAAGGGGGTGACGGCCGTCGTGCACCTCGATGCCGTGGCCCTGCCGACGCTCCGGCACCACGCCCCCAGACTTCGACCCGAGCCGCGCCTTGGCAAACACGAGGTCCAGCTCCCCTGCGGCCGTGAGGCCGTCCGCGATCGCGATCGCCTCCCCGCCCACGGCTTCCGAAAGCTCGGTCAGGACGCGCAGAACCTCTTCGCGCTCCGCGGCCTCGGCTTCGCGCACCGCATTGCCGAGCTGGAGCACGTCGTCGGGTTCGACGAAGAGGGTTTGGCCGCTCCCGCTCGTGTCGTGGACCAGCCCCTTGATCTTGCCGCGGTTCTCGGCCTTCAGCGGCACGACGTAGCGCCCGTCGCGCATCGTGACGATCGGGTCGGAAAGGAGTTCGCGGCTCTTCCCGCTCACATACTTCTGGATGCGCTCCTGCACTCGAGCCGCAGCCGCGTGCTTGCGGCGGCGCGCCGCGGCGAGCGCCGTGCTCGCGCTGTCCAACACCTCCCCGCTTCCATCCACGCTCTCGAGCAGCCGATGCTCGAGCGCACGGTTCTCGTGAAGGGCCTCGCCGATCGCCCAGAGTCCGGCGGCGGCTTCCCGGCGGGCATGCAGGAACTCGCGGAATGCGCGCATCGCGGCCAAGGACGCCGCGGTCTCGTACAACTCGGCGCCGCCCAGAACGGCGCCCTTGGCGGCCTTGCGCACGGGCTGCCGTACGTCCCGCGCGCCCCCCAACGACGGAGGCGAACCGCTTTCCAGCAACAGCCACGCCGAGTGCGTGAGGGCCAGGGCGGGCCACACCGACTCGGCATCGAAGGCCGGCTCGAGTTCGGCCGCTGCGCCCGCGCCCATGGGTGTGTCGCACTCCTCGACGAGTTGGGCGCGCACGGCGTCGAACTCAAGGACGTCCAGCGCATGGCTCATACCTCTAGTGTAGACGCGCGTCAGTCGAAGCGCACGACCTTCAACACCTGGTTGGCCATCTCGAGATTGACGCTCTCGCGCGAGGGCGGAAAGCTGAAGGTGATCGTGTAGAGCTTGCCGTTGTGCAGAAACTGCTGCGCGTGGATCCGGTAGGTGAATGGCCCCGCAGGTCCCTGGGCGGTCATATCCCCTGAAATCTCGACGCGAGCCGGATCGGAAAGCACTTGACTCTTGAGGTTCTTGGTGACGGACGCCATCGCCTGAACGCCCTCGTCCCGAACCTTCTCCAAAGTAGCGCCGACCGCCGGGATCACGTTGAGGTTCACGTTCTCTCGAAACCCGTCCACCTCTTCACCAAAGGCGACGAACTTGATCAGACCCTGCTTCGCCATCTCCTTGGTCTGCCGAACCATGGCGGCGCCGGCCTCCCCGGGAATCGAGAACTCCTTGAACGCCTCGTCCAGATCGGCCCGTGTGAGATCGACCACCGCAAATCCTTGGGGGAGCCCGAGGCGAACGCCCGCCACGCTGACCTCCTGCCACGCCTCCGGAAGGTCGGGGGCGTCGTGCTTGACGACGGGAGGCCCGGAGGCCTCCGTGGAGTCCGTGGATCCACAACCGACACCGGCCAAAGCGAGCAGAAGCAGAAGCGCCGTTCTCATAGTGAGCATCCTACGCCTTCGAAGACGCCATCGCAAGAGGCCAAGCGCCTTCAAAGCGCATTGGTTGCCATTCCCGCTGGTCGAGCATGGGTTCAAGGAGCTGAGAGCCTCCGCACGCCCGTCAAGCGGGCGTGGCACCCAGCACCCAGCACCCAGCACCCAGCACCCAGGGCTTACGCGCCTCGCAACAGGCGGAGGCCGTTGAGGATCACGAGCACCGTCGACCCCTCGTGACCCACCACGGCGAGAGGCAGGGGCAGGCGGAAGAACATCGACGAGACGGCCAGCGTCCCGATCACGAGCGTCGCAAACACGAGGTTCGCGCGGATCACGCGGTTGGTCTTCCGCCCGAGGCGCACCAGCTCGGGGATGCGCTCGAGGCGGTCCTGCATCAACACCACGTCCGCGGCGTTGAGGGCGATGTCGCTGCCCAATCCCCCCATCGCGAGTCCCACGTTCGCGCGGGCCAACGCGGGCGCGTCGTTCACGCCGTCCCCGACCATCAACACGGTTTCGCCCGCGCTCACCCACTGATCGACCAGCCGCGTCTTGTCGTCGGGAAGCAAACCCGCGTAGACCTCGTCCACTCCCACGTCCTTGGCGATGGCCGCCGCGGTGTTCGGCGTGTCGCCCGTCAGCATCGCCACCCGGCCGAATCCCAGATCGCGCAACGACTGCACGAAGGCCGCCGCGTTCGGCCGCGGGGCGTCCTGCAACCCAAGGGCGGCGTACCGGTCCCCGTACTGCACCACCGCGACGGTCATGCCCTTGGCCTCGATCTCCTCGACGTGCGGCGCGAAATCCGAGGGAAGGCGGACCGACTCCTCCTCGAAGAACCGCCTCTGCCCCACGCGCACCTCCAAGCCGTCCACCCGGGCGGTCACACCCATGCCGGGGTGCGTTCGCTGCTCTTGGGCCTCGGGCACGTCGAGGTCTTGGCTTCGCGCCGCTTCGACGATCGCCTCGGCAAAGGGGTGCGCGGCGTACTGCTCTGCGGCGGCCGCGACCCTTAGAATGAACCGCGCCTCCTCGGAAAGGGGGCGGCCGGGCATCCAGCACGCGTCGTTGTCCAAACACGCGCCGCCTCCCGACCCCACACGCTCCGCCGTCGTGCACACGCAGATTTCGGCCAGCGTGGGTTTGCCGGCCGTCAGTGTTCCCGTTTTGTCGAGCGCCGCGGTGCGCACTTCGCCCATCGATTCGATAAAGCGTCCCCCGCGAACCAGCATTCCATGGCGCGCGGCCCACGCCAACGCGCTCAGCGTGGTCGCCGGCGTGGAGATCACGACGGCGCAAGGGCTGAGCGCCACGAGGAGAATCAGCGCGCGGTACAGCGCCTCAGGGGTCTCCACTCCCTGGCCCATGCGGATCGCGAACGCCACCACGAACGCCCCGACCACGAAGAACGTGTACCGCTGCCCGAACCAGGCGCTGATCCGCTCCCCGCTCGCCTTGTTCTCCTGCGCGTCCTCGACCAGGGCCACGATCTTGTCCAGCGTCGTGTCACCGACCTCCGCCGTCACTTCGAGCACCAGGGCGCGATCGAGGTTTTGCGTGCCCGCCAGCAGAGCATCTCCAACGCCCTTCTCGACCGGTACGGACTCGCCCGTCATCGCGCTCTGGTCCACCGCGCCGTTTCCCTCGACCACTTCTCCGTCCACGGGAATCTGATCAAAGGCGGCGACGCGCACGCGTTCGCCGATCCGGAGAGCCTCGACCGGAACCCGCTCGTCGCCTTCAGGCCCCACACGGATCGCCTCGGCGGGTCGAAGTTGGATCAGCCCCTCGATCGCCGATTTCGTCTTCGCCATGGCGAAGTGCTCGAGGGTGCTGGAAAGACTGAACAGGAACAGGAGTCCCGCGGCGTCTTCAGGATGGCCCACAACAACCGCGCCGATCGCCGCCAGCACCATCAGCACGTTCACGTCGAGCTCGCGATTCCGAACGGACTCCAACGACGCTCGCACGGCGAAGGGCGAACCGAAGGCCACCCCGAGATACGCGATGGCGGGATGCAGGTGGAAGAAACTGAGCCCCGTGAACAGTCCGCAAAGAACCGTCAGCAGCACTTCGGGGTCGCGAAGCCAGCGCATCTTTCCTATTGTCCCCGATTCCAGACCCGCTCCAGCGTCGAAGGAAACACCGGCACGAGGCCTACGCCGGGGCTCCTTCGGGTTCGGGTTCGGCCTCGTTGCGGTGTCGACCCTTCGACAATTTGAGGGCGAGGTCATCGAAGATCGTGTACGAGCATGGGATCACCAGGAGCGTCAGCACTGTAGACAGCAGGATGCCTCCGATGATCGTGATGCCGATCGTTTCGCGGAACTCGGAACCGCGGCCGATCGCCAGGGCGACGGGCAACATGCCGAGGATCAGCGCCAACGTGGTCATCAGGATCGGGCGCAACCGGGTCGGGCCCGCCTCGACGAGCGCGTCGTGCCGGTCCTTCCCACGCCCACGCAACGTGTTCGTGTAGTCCACCAGCAGAATGGCGTTCTTGCCCACCAGTCCCACCAGGGTGATGATGCCCACGAAGCCGACGATGTTGAGGGCCTTGTCGGTCAGCACCAGCGCGAGGATGGCGCCCACCATGGCCTGCGGTTGGGCGAGCTGGATGATGAACGGGTAGAGCAGATTGTCGTACAGCGAGGCCAGCAGCATGTACACCAGCACCAGTCCGATCGCAAGGGCGCCGAACAGGAAGATGCTCTCTCGGGCCTGCACTTCGGCCTGGCCGAGGGGCTTGATGCGCACGTTCGGCGGAACGAGATTCTCGTTCTTGAGCCAGTTGTCGATCTGCGTCTGAACGGAGCCCGCGGCGTAGCCGGGCAGCAGTTCCGCCGTCAGGCGAACCTCCTCTTCCCGGTTGCGCCGCTCGATCTTGTCCACGCCGGTTCCCCGCTCGAGGTCGGCGACCTGGCTTAGGAAGATGGGATTGCCCTGGACGAACGACACGGGCACCTCGCCGACCTGCGAGAGGTCGTTGCGGTCGCCGATGTCCATCATCACACGGATGTCGTACTCCTTGCCGTCCGAGCGGAACTTCGCGTCATCGTTCCCCTCGTAAAGCATGCGCATGCTGTTCGCCACGTCCGCGGTCGAGAGGCCCGCATCGGCCAGCCGGTCCGTGTTGGGCACCGCGCGCACCTCGGGCTTGCCGGGCTTCGAGGAGATGTCGGGACTGATCACACCCTCGATCGCCCCCTGGTCCAGCTTCAGACGGATTGCAGAAACGGTGCGCAGCAACTGCTCCCGATCCTCCGAGCCGAACGACATCTGGATCGGTGCTCCGAAGCCCACCCCGCCGGACGCGCTGATCGTCAGCTCGGCGCCCGGAATGCGCCCGATCTCCTGCTGAAGGTCCGCGACGATCGATGTGTCGGAGCGCGTCCTCAGACTCCCCTCGTGCTCCTTCCAGAACATCAGCCGATCGAGCAGGGCCGCCCGGTCGTTCAGCGTCACGTCCACCTGGCCGTAGTTCGAGCCCAGGCTTCCCGGCCCGGACCAGCCGCCGCCGCCGCGCGAACCCACGGTGGAGCGTACGTACTTGACGTCGGGATGTTTCGACGCGACGCCTTCGATGCGCTCGACGACCCGAAGGGTTTCGTCGAGGCTGGCGCCCGGAGCCAACTGCGCCGAGATCGCCACGCGGCCGCCGTCGGAGGCCGGGAAGAACTGGAACTTGAACGCCGCCTCGTTCTTCCACTGCCCGTACGCGAATCCAGCCAGCGCAGCGACGGGAAACACCAACCCGAACCCGAGTCCCTGCAAGATCCGGCGCGATTGAGCCTTGGGAGCGGCCAGGTTGGCCACGAGCGCGAACACACCCGAGACGGGCCAGTACGCGACGAGGGCCAGCAACACCTTGACCGGGGGCGCCATCGCCGCCATCTGCGGAAGGGCGAAGAAGAGAACCGCCAATCCCACGGTTCCCGCCAGCCACACCCATCGGCGGGTCGGTGCCGTCAACGCGTTCCCCCAGTACTGCAACCCAAACACCGCGATCCCGAGCAACACCGCAGCCATCAGCGGGCCTATGCCCGTTTGCATCGCGCCCTGGGCGCTGGGGGCGAAGCTGCCGGCGATCGCGATGAAGACGGAGATCAGCACGACGAAGCCCGAGATGAACACGAACCACCGGTGGCGAAGAGCCCACTCCAGCGAACGGCGATAGAAGTGCTCCAACGCGCTGAACCGACGTTCGAACCAGCGGGCGAACGCCCCGGTGGGGTGCTCCATGTCCTCGCCCTTGCGGTACCAACGCGACGCCAACATGGGAGTCACGGTGAACGAGACGAACAGCGAAAACAGGGTCGCCACCGCGAACGCGATGCCCAAGGGCCGGAAGAACTGGCCCACGACGCCGCCCATGAACGCGATCGGGATGAAGATGACGACGTCCGCCATCGTGATGGCGATCGCCGCCAACCCGATCTCGCTTCGGCCGTTGATCGCCGCATCGCGCGGATCTTCCCCCATCCGCAGGTGGCGGTAGATGTTCTCAAGCACCACGATCGCGTCGTCCACCAACACGCCGATCGCAAGCGACAAGGCGAGCATCGACATGTTGTTGATCGTGAACCCGAGCAGGTCGAGCACGATGAACGTCGCAAAGATCGAAACGGGAATGGCGATGCCGACGATGATCGTGCCGCGCAGGTTGTGGAGGAAGACGAAGACGATCAGCGTGACCAGGGCAATGCCGAAGAAGAGCGCGAAGTTGAGGTCGCTCAGGGACTCTTGGATCTGAGTGGCCTGGTTGAACGTCGTGATGATCTCCAACCCGTACTCGGTTTCCAGCCCCTTCCGGACATCCTCCGCCGCCCTGGCGATCTGGATGGCGCTGCCCTCTTTGGCCTTCTGGACGGTCATCACAACCGCATCGGACCCGTTGAGCCGGCTGTACGACCGCCGCTCCTGGGTGGCATCGGTGACCTCGGCGATTTCGGAAAGGCGCACGAGGCGCGCTTTGCCGAACTGCGTCTTGGGGTCCCGAATCTGGAGCACGCTGTCGCGCACATCGTCGACGGTCTTGAACTCGCCGAGGACGCGGACGCTGAACTCCTGGTTCCCCGTCACCACGCGTCCGCTGGGTACGTTGAGGCTCGCGCCCAGGAGCGCCCGCTGCACGTCCACGATGCCGAGTCCGTAGGTCAGGAGCTTGTCCCGCTTGACCTGCACCTGAATCTCGCGAACGTCGCCACCGGAGACGGAGACAGCGGACACGCCGGCGATCCGGGCAAACCGGTCCTTGAGTTTGTCGTCCGCCAGATCCCGCAACTGCTGGTTGTTCAGCTTCTCGCTTCGCAGGACCATCGTGAGCACGGGATCGCTCGACGAGTCCAACTTCGTGATGGTGGGCTTGGTGGCCGCGTCGGGCAGGTCCCCAACCACCCTGTCCACCTTCGAGCGCGCTTCGTTGAGCGCTTCGTCCATGTCCGTGCCCACTTCAAACTGGGCGACGACGGTGGAGATGCCCTCCTGCGAGGTGCTGGTCACTTCGCGGAGCCCGCTGATGCCGGAGACGGCCTCTTCGACGTGCTTCGAAACCAGCGTGTTGATCTCGTCCGGCCCGGCGCCGGGGTAGGCGGTCGTCACCGTGATGACTCCGTACTGGACGTCCGGATTCAGCTCGACGCGCATGCTGCGGTACGACAGCGTGCCCATGAGGATCGCGCCGACCATCAGCATGAAGATGAAGATGGGCCGGGTGATGGCCAGACGTGTAAGCCCCATCTAAGCCTTGTTCTCCACAAGCACCTTGGTGCCGTCCCCAAGCAGGTTCTGTCCGCGCACGACCACCACGTCGCCTTCGTCGATGCCGTTGACTTGGATGAGGTCGCCGTCCCGTATGCCCGGCACCACGGCCGTTTTCTTGGCCACCCCGTCGCGCACGACGAAAACGTACGATTGCGTGCCTTCGCGAACGAGGGCGACCGCGGGGACCACCGCCGCCTGCTTTGCCGAGCGCACATCGAGCGTCCCTCGGGCGAACATGCCGGGCCTGATCTCCGCGGTATCCCCTTCGAGCGCGACGCGGACCTTGAACAGCCGTCCCACCACGTCCCCTTGCGGGTTGATCGCCGCGACGCGCCCCGTCAGCGTGCGATCGAGCGCATCGATGCGGACCCGAACGGTTTGTCCCGTTGCGACCTGGGCCACGTCCCCCTCTGGCACATCGCCCTCGAAATACACGCCCGAGACTCCCACGAGTCGCAACACCGGCGTCCCGGGGGCGAGGTAGGTGCCCGGTTGGACGGGCTTGCCGGATACGCGTCCTGCGAACGGGCTTCGAATCTGCAGGTCCTCCAGCGCCTGGCGTTGAAGCTGGAGCGCCGCCATCGCCGCGTCCAAGTTCGCACGCGCGCCCTGAACTTGCTGGTCCAGAACGGGGTCGAGCTGCTGTTGGGCGCGAGCGGAACGGACGGCCTGCTCGGCTTGCCGAACCTGTTCACGGGCGGCCGCGATGTCCTCCGTGCGCGCCATCTGCTTGATGAGTTGGAGTCCCTGTTCCGCAGACTCGTACTGGGATTGCGCGGTCTGATACTGGTTCTCGGCGGCATCGAGGCTTTGTCGGCTGACGGCTCCCGCTTCGAACAACTGTCGCATCCGATCGAGCGATTTCTTGGCCGTGTCCACGTTCGAACGGGCGGCGTCCACGCTTGCCTGAGCCTGGGCGATCTCCTCCGGGCGTGCGCCGTTGCGCAGCTTGTCGAGCTGGGCCTGTGCCTGCCGAAGCTGGGCTTGTGCGCTCTGCACCCCCGCCGAGGAGCGCGTGGGACCGACCCGCGCGTTGGTGGCGGCCTGGTCGAGCGACGATCTGGCCGCGTCGACCTGCGCCTGCGCCTGTCGGACGCGCGCCGCAAGATCGCTCGTGTCCTGAGAGGCGAGCAACTGGCCCACGCGCACCGAGTCGCCGTCGCGCACGTAGACCGCGGTGAGTCGGCCGGGCTGCTGCGCCCCGATGGTCACATCCTCGCTGGTCGCGATCGTGCCCGTGATCTCGATCGACTGCGCCACGTCGCGACGGGCAACTTCGACCGTGTCGACGGGTCGCGTCGTGTCCTCCAACAACTCCTTCGTCTGCTTGGCTTGCGCCTGTGCTTCGCGGTTCACGCAACCCGAAGCGGCGAGCGCGAACACCGCGCACGCCACAACCCCCAATCTAAGATCCAATGGATTCCCCCTGTTCCTTCGCCCCCCCTTGGGGGGCATCGCTGGCTACGGCCCGCTGCAGCGCGGCGTAAGCGTTCAACGTGTCGTACCGTGCGTTCACGACGCCCGCTCGGGCGCGCGTGAGTTCGGTCAAGGCGTCCGTCACTTCCAGTTGGATGCCCTCCCCTGCGTCGTACCGCACCTGCGCGAGGCGGTAAGACTCCTCCGCGAGAGTGGCCTGCTTGGCGGCGACCACCTGTCGGGCTTCCGCATCGCGCAGATTGCTGAGGGCTTGGCGAACCTCCAGCGAGATGCCGAGCTTGAGCTGCTCGAGCTGGAGCGACGCCGACTCCTCGTCGCGCTGCGCAGCGTGCACGCGGCTCCGTGTGATGCCCGAGTCGAAGATCGGCCACGAGATGACCGCCGTCCCCGTCGTGCTGGACGAGCGCGAGCTGAACCCTTGCGCGTCGATGTTGCGGTTGTGCACGGCTGAGAGGTTGAGCGAGGGGCTGAGTCCACGCTGCTCCGCCTCGCGGACAAACCGCAGGGCATCGAGCGTGTTCCTCTGGGCGACGATTTCCGGGCGCGAGGCAAGGGCCTCGGCGACGTAGCTGTCCGCGGCGGCGTCCGCTTTGGGAAGCACGGTCACCGGCTCGGGGTCGAAGGGCGTTTCGATCGGGCGGCCCAGGACATTGTTGAGCGCCTGTTTGGCCAACCGCACCTGATTCTCCGCGGCGAGCACGTCCGATTCGGACTGCGCGAGCTGCGTGTCGAAGCGCAGGACATCCACACGCGCCACGGTTCCCGCCTCGAACTGGACTTGCGCGTTGGCAAGCCGGGCCTTGTTCGCGTCGCGCGTTTGGCGCACGACGTCCAGGAGCTCGATCGATTGGAGCACCCCGTAGTACGCCTGGCGGACGCGCTCCTTGACGTCGTTGACCTGGGCGTCGCGCTGCGCCTCCGACGCGTCGGTGAGGTTCTTTGCGGCCTTGATCGCGCGTCCCGTGTTCCCCGCGATGTCGACCTGCCAGTTCAGGCTCAGGCTCGCCTGCTTCGAATCGATGGGCGAGACGACCACGGACTGCGAGCCGAACTGGGCGACCGTCGCCTTGTCAAACCGCGTGTACGTTCCGTTCACGGCGACGCTGGGGCCGAGCGAACCCTTGGCCGCCGAAAGCTGGTTCCGCGTCTTCTCGACGGCGGTTTCGGCCAACCGGACCGAGAACGCGTTCTGCACGCCGAGGTCGATCGCCTCGGACAAGGTCAGCGTGGGCGCACCCTGAAAGAGGGTCGCGATAACCAAACTCCATGACGCAAACATCAAACATCCTCCGAGCTGGGTTCTGGGTCGGCGCTGTTGAGGCGCTCGAGTCCCGCCGAAAACTCCTCGATGAACTCCCGAGCCGCCTCGAACTTGAAGAGCATCAATCCGTGGTGGGCCGGGTGGCGCATCACCAACAGCTTGTCGCCCGGCTGAAATCCCAACTCCGCCCGAGCTTCGGACGGAATCACGATCTGGCCGCGCTCGCCGACGGTGACGGACCCGAAAAAGGCGCTGTCACATCGCATGCCGCAAATTCCCCAAAATCACACTTTTCATATTTCTGTGCGAAATATACCCTCCACCGCATCCAGCACGAATCGCCCCCTCCTGGCCGTGCCGCCCCGCGCGCGGCGGGGTACTGTCTGCGGGTGTTTCCGGGAATCCTGACGATCATTGCTTGTGCGGGGGCGGTGGCACAAGGCCCCCAGGACTTCGGGCCCCTCGCCACGCGCAACCACCGGGCGCCGGCTCTTCCGTTTCTTCGCTTCGAGCCTCGGTTCGGGGTCCTCCGCACCGGCCGCGAGGACACGGTCGCCCTAACGGTGGCCAACGATTTTCGCGACGTTTCGAGAGGGCCCTTGCGGGTCTCGGAGGACCAAGAGACCACCCGGCTGGCATGGACGCAAAGGCAAGCCCTCGGACACGGTGCGGAGTGGGGGTTTGAGCTCCCCTTTCTTTCGCGGGGGGGCGGGTTCCTCGATCCGATGATCGACTGGTGGCACGCGAACGTGCTGCACTGGAGCAACCCGGACCGAGACGCGGCCCCCTTTGGGCACTCGGCGGTCGAGCTGCCGGGTTCGCGCACCTTCGGCTCGGCCTCGGGCATCGGCGATGTGAGCGTGTTTGCGGCCAAGGCGATGGGTCGCGACCTGGTCGCCCGCGCCGCCCTGAAGTTGCCCACCGGCGATCCCAGGCGCTTGATGGGCTCCGGCGGAATCGACGCCGGCGTGATGCTGGATTGGCGACGCCCGCTCGGCGGCACGTGGACCGCGTTCGCCGGAGCGGGGCTCGTTTTGCAGTCGCCGGCGACCGAACTGGACGGAACCCGAGGGTGGGCCGATCAGGAGTACCTGGCCCTGATGCACCGGGCCAACTCGCGAGACGAGTGGATCGTGCAGTGGCAGAGCGAACGTGCGCCCTTGTCAACGGGCGTTCCGGCATCGGACGCGACCCACCGCCTGGTCACGTTCGCCTACCGTCGACGCTTGGACGAAGGGAGCGCTCTCGAACTCTTCTTCTCCGAGGACCGCGATCTCTTTTCCGGAGCGTGGCCCGAAGGGGCGAACACGGGACCGGATATCACCGTGGGAGTGCGGTTCGTGACGCGACGGTAGCTGCTAGTGTAGCGTCTCAATAATCTCAGGGCAGCGAGGCCCCGGTTGGGCCCTCCGGGCCCCTCGCCCCTCTGGGGGAGAGGGGTTGGGGTGAGGGGCCCGTTTTGGCGCGGTTTCAGCTTCAATTCCAGCGATCCGGACCCCTCACCCCCAGCCCCTCACCCCCGGAGGGGCGAGGGGTGCCTCTTGCGCCTTTCGCCACGGCCCGCTGGGAAACTAGTGAGACACTACACTAGATCTTGGCGTTGCTGGTGACTTTCTGGACCTTGCCGACCACCTTCCCTTCGGCGAGAAGAGCGCTGCGACCCTGGCCCGCGGAGTCCTCGCAGCCGAAGAACTTGTACCCTTGGCCCGCGACGAAGACCTTGAACTTGGCGGGAGCGCCGGGGGCGTTGCAGCATCCGGGATCGCCCTTGGCCATCGGCTTCTCGGCGGTGCTTTGGCAGCACTCCTCGGTGCCCTTGGCTTTCATTTCCGCTGCGGCCATCATGCGATGGGCCTCGGCCATGAAGGCGGCCTCGCGATCGTCCGCCTTGGGGGATGCGCAGCACTCTTTGTCTTGCTTGACCTGGGCAACGATCTTGCCTTGGTCCTTCGTGCAGCACGCCTTGGGAGCAGTCTGGGCGACCACCTTTTTCTCGCAGCAGTCCTGAGCGCTTGCAGCCATCGTCATTGCGGCCAGACCGGCCACCATCAGCCATCGAATCATCTTCTTCACCTCGTTCAAGCCCTTGGCACCCGGCCACGAGGAAGAGTTCCCTTGTGGCGCATGGCGACAGGCAGTCCCGTCATTCTACATCAGAGTTGCGCTACTGGTCGGGGCTGGAATCGACCCACCCACCGGCCGTCGCCACCCCGACCACGTGCGTCCGAACGGTCAGGCGCAATCTTGGATCGACAAAGCGCACCAGGTCGCTCTGGATCGGCGCGACGGCCTCGGGGCGCACGGGCTCGGGCGCTTCTACGGTCACCTCGACGTCGACGGTTTGGGGCCCTCCATTGACCTTGATCTCGACGATCGCCGCCCCTGGCAGGACTCCCAATCGGCGCTGGATCACGGACGTCACCCGTTGGCGCAGGGCCACCTCCGCCGGGGTCAGTTCCGGCGCCTTCTCGGGTTCCGGATCGTAGATGAACCGCTGGCTGTCCGCGTCCCGCGTGAGCACGGAGCGCACCAGCAAGCGCACCTCGCGTCCCACCGCGCCGGCAACGTCCTGCTGGAGCGTCGCCACCTGATCGGGAGCGATCGCCGTCGGCGTCCGCACGACCGCGGTGAGGGTGGGGGTCCCCTCGCCGTCGCTTCTCGAGAGGCTTTCCAGGTTCGCGCCCGCCACGTCGGCAAGGCCCTTGCGCACGGCCTGCGTGGCTTGTTGGAGGAGCTTCTGTTCCTCGCTGACTCGGAACGAGGCCTCCCGTTCGGCTTCCGTGTGGTACACCTGCCCGGCACGGTCCGCGTCCTTTGAAATGAGCGATCGCATGACGAGGTCGACCGGCTTTCCGAGGGCCTTCTCCAAAGAGGCCTCGATGCTTTTGACTTGGGCTGGATCGAACGGCTGCGGGGTCAGGGCCACGGCGACGATCCGGTACCCGTCGCCCTGTGGCAGCAGATCCAAGACCCGTTCGAGGTTGCCGCCGGTTCGAAGCCCGATCTCCTCGCTCAGCACCGACGACACGGTGGCCTGGACCTGTCGAGACGTGGCGATTTGGGTCAGGGTCTTCGTGAGGAAGACCCCCATGATCCCGAGGGCGATCAAGCTTGGCAGGAACTTCAGGACGAATCTGCCCAGACCCAACTTTCGCAATTCGCGCTGGCTCCCCAGATCGTGGATGAAGAACATCCCGCTCGCCGCGAGGTGGATCGCAAACAAGTTGGCCGCGAACAGCAGGAACGCGCCAAAACCGTGGGCCGTGTCGCCTCGGGCGAGGAAGAGTCCGCACGTCGCCAAGGGCGGCACCAGGGCGACCGAGATCGCGACGCCGGGCAGGGCGCTGCTGATCTTCACGTTCACCGTCGCGTAGGCACCCGCCAGACCGGACGCCAGGGCAATGAGAAGGTCGTAGAGCGTCGGCGCGGTCCTTCCCAGCATCTCCTGGCTTACCCCAAGATTGAGCGGCAGCACGCCCACCGCCCAACCGATGCCGATCGCCAAGGCGACGCCGAGCACCTCCGCAACCAACGCCTTGCGCAACAGCAGGTTGTGGCCCATCACGAGACCGAGCGAGATGCCGAAGATGGGCCCCATGAGCGGCGCGACGAGCATGGCGCCGATGATCACCGCGGCGCTGTTCGACAACAGTCCGTAGGCTGCGATCGTCGTGGACAGGGCCACCATCACCCAGTAGCGAAGGAACGGAGAACTCCCCTCCTCGATCTCCTCGATAATCGCGACGCGCGTTTCCCGCGGCATCTGAATCAGCATGCCGACGCGCTTTCGCGAGGTCGAAGGGGATTGCATACTGGGCATTATTGCCCGGAATGGACGGTCGAGACCCTCACTCTTGACAGGCCCTCGGCCACCCCGAATGCGGAATCAACATCCCGGTGGCCAACACGTCGTCCAGCACTCGAATCAGCGCGACCCTGCCGTTTGCGATCGTCCTGTATGCGGCGCTGAGCGTGGCCGACTACGGCTTCACCTTGGCGGCGCTCAGCCATGGGGCGCGCGAAGGCAATCCCGCCCTCGCCTGGTTCATCGAATACGGGCTTTTCGACTTCGTCAAACTCAGCCTGACGCTGCTCGTGTGCTGCGTGGCGACGCAACTGTGGGAGCGGCCGATCGCCCGGCACGTGCTGCGGTTCGGCAATGTGCTGATGGTGGGGGTGGCGCTCTACCACTTGGCGTACCTGTTCCAGCGCATGGGAGCCGGCTAGCAGGACCAGTACGGGCGCGAGAAAGGGTGCCACGCCCGCTTGACGGGCGTGACCCCCAAGCTTCGGTTCAGCGCGCCGGCGGAGTTTCGCCGATGAAGGCGAGGAGCCGCTTCAGGCCCTGATCGCCGGCCAGCGGCATCTTGGAGAGCGCGCTGAGGTGGTCGCGACCGACGAGCACGCACGTCTCGACCAGGCCCCCCTTGCCCTTCGCGGCCTTCTCAAACGCCGCGGCCTGGGCGCGGATGGCCGCGTAATCGCCGTCGGCCACCATCACGAGCATCTTGGGCTTCCCCTTCCCTACGTACACCGATGGGTCCAGACCGTTGAGCGCAGAGGCGATCGGCCCCAGCGAATTGGCCAGGGATTGCGCCCAATCCGGCGCGTCCTTCAGCGCTTCGGAAAGCTGCGACTTGTCGAGGCTGAGCACCAGCGGCGCGCCGATCGTCACGCACCCCGCGACGTCGGCGGGAGACAGCCCCTGATCCTTCAGGAAGGCGGGGTCTCCCGCCACCATCGCCGCAAGGTGTCCGCCCGCGCTGTGCCCGGCCAGAAAAACCCGATGCCCATCGCCGCCCCTCTTTGCGACCTCCGATCGGACCCAGGCAAACGCGGCCGCCACGTCGCGAACCTGGTCGGCGGGCATTGCCTCGGGCACCAATCGATAGCTCACCAGGGCGCACGCCACCCCTTGGGCCTGCAACGCGCGCGCCAACGCGCCGTTCGCGGCGTCCTTGCGGTCTCCCATGACCCATGCCCCGCCGTGCACGAAGACCACCGTCGGGTAGTGCTCCCGGGCCGGCAGATAAAGATCCAGTTGCTGCTTGGCGCCGCCGCCGGCCACGTACGGCTGATCCAACAGCACCTCGGCCTTGAGCGGGGGCTGGCAACCGGCAACGCCCAAGGTCAGGCCCAACACGACGACAAACGGGACGACACGGCTCACGCCCTTCCTAACGCGGGGACGCCCGAGCGGGTTTCGTCGAAGGGCTTCGGGAGGTGTACTATGAGTCTCCTCGGGAGGGAACGATGCTTCGAACAGGACTCGCTGGACTTCTCGCGTCGGTTTTGATCGCGACCGGCGCCGCCCAGTCGCATCCGGTCTACGGGCGGCAAGGGATGGCGGTCGCCGTGGACCCGACCGCCGCGAGCGTGGGCGCGAACATCCTACGCCAAGGCGGCAACGCGTACGACGCGGCCGCCGCGATGGGGTTCGCCCTCGCGGTGACGTACCCGCAAGCCGGCAACCTCGGGGGCGGCGGATTTGCCGTCTGCCTCTCGGCCGATGGCGCCACGTCCACCTTGGATTTCCGCGAAAAGGCTCCCGGCAAGGCGTCCAAAGACATGTTCCTGGACGCCGAAGGCAACGTGGTCCCGCGAAGGAGTCTCGATACGCACCTCGCCGCCGGCGTCCCAGGTTCGGTAGACGGGCTCCTCACCCTGCACGCCCGCTTCGGCCGCCTGCCTCGAGCGCAGGTGCTGGCCCCCGCCATCGCCCTCGCCTCCGACGGCTTCCCCGTCTCGAAGGAGCTCGCAGATTCCCTTCGCAGCGCCCAGAAGCGCTTGGCGAGCCACCCGGGCTCGCTTCGCGCGTTCTATCCGAACGGAGCCCCTCCGGCTTTCGGTTCGATCCTTCGGCAGCCCGATCTGGCCAAGACGCTCCGCCTCGTTTCCGACAAGGGCCGGGCGGGGTTTTACGAGGGGGAGACCGCCGACCTGATCGTTGCCGAGATGGGGCGCGGCCAGGGCTTGATCGACCACGACGACCTGCGGGCCTACCGGTCGAAGTGGCGCGAACCGTTCGTGACCGACGCGGGGGGCTACCGCCTGGTCTCGATGCCGCTTCCGAGTTCCGGCGGCGTGACGATCGCCCAGATTCTCGGCATGCTCGACTTGGAGGAGATCCGTGCGTTCGGCCCGGGTTCCTCGCGCTCCATTCAACAGCTCACCGAGGCCGAGCGGCTCGCCTACGCGGACCGCAACCACTTCCTCGGAGATTCCGACTTCGTGGAGGTGCCTCTCAAGCGCCTGGTCTCCCCCGAGTACCTGGCAGAACGACGCAAGCAGATGCCGAAAGAGAGGGCGGGCAACAGCGCCGGGGTCGCGCACGGCGACGCCGAGTCCACCGAAACGACCCACTACACCGTGGCGGACGCCGATGGCAACGTCGTCGCGATCACCACGACCCTCAACGGCAGCTACGGGATGGGGGCCGCGGTCGAAGGCGCGGGTTTTCTCCTGAACAACGAGATGGACGACTTCACGTCCAAACCCGGCGTGCCTAACCTTTACGGCCTGGTGCAATCGAGCGCCAACGAGATCGTGCCCGGCAAGCGGATGCTGTCGTCGATGACCCCGACGATCGTGCTCAAGGACGGCAAGTTCTTCATGACCGTGGGCAGCCCCGGCGGCTCGACGATCATCACCACGGTGCTCCAGGTGTTCCTCAACATGGCCGTGCACGGAATGAACATCCGCGATGCCATCGATGCGGGCCGGGCCCACCACCAGTGGCTTCCCGACGAAATCTCCTACGAGCGCAACTTCCTCGCCCCGGACGTGGTGGAGGCGCTGAAGGCGATGGGCTACAAGATGGCCCCGACGGGCTCGATCGGCATTGCCGCAGGCATCGAGCGTTTGGCGGACGGGACGCTCGCCGGGTGGTGCGACCGCCGCTCGGGTGGAGCGGCGGTCGGATACTGAGTCTTAGGCTTCGGCGACAGCCTTGACGTTGAAGAGGACGGCGTCCTCGTTGGCCACAAGCTCGACTCCCTCGGGGAGGTCGATCTCCTTGGCGGTGATGCTGGCGCCGACCTTCATGTCCTCGATGGGCACTTCGATGCACATCGGCACCGAGGAGACCGAACAGCGAACGCGAACTCTGCTGACCGGCCGCTCCAAGACCCCTTCCTTCGCTTCGACGGCCTTGGGCTTGCCCACCGCCTCGATCGGCACGGAGATGCGGATGACATCGTCGGGGGCGACCTCTTGAAGGGTCATGTGCGTGATGCGCTTCTTTCCGGGCTCCAGGTCGACCTTCTTCACCAACACGGTGCGTTCGGAATCGTCCTCCGGCATGCGGACTTGGAACAAGGCGACGCCATGCGTCTCCTTCAGGGCCTTCTTCACCTCAAGCACGCTGGCCTGGATCAGGGCGGTCTCGTTGTCTTTGTCGACCAGGGCCATGGGCAAGAAACCCTCTTTGCGCGGATTCTGAGGGTTGGTGGATGCACCGTCGGATCGGGGCTCGATTGGCACTACTGCCATAAGTACTGTATACCTCCTCTAAGGATGGTCAGGGCGTCGGGGACGCATAGGGACATTCGACATTATACCCGTTCAGGCCCCCGAGGCCAAACCGGAGACGTGCGGACGGGCGTGCTCCCCCACCACAAACCCGGGTTACGAGGGACGGACGATGCGGATCGTGTTGCTTCCCTGTTCACCGCTGTCGGGGGCGACCGCGTAGAGCTTGTACGTCGAGCTGCTCCCTGGCGCAGCCAGGCCGTACGCCACCTCCATGCTCGTGCGATCGGTCGGGATCGACTCGACGGACTCTTCCTCTTCCATCTTGTACCGGGGCCCCGGGTGGTACCTCAGGCTGAATCGCTTGAGCGACGAAGGGTCGGGATGGGTCCAGCGCAACTCCACCTTCTCGGTGGCCGGGTTCCACTCCCCCTCGAGTTCGGGGGCCGCGGGCAACTTGTCGGGATTTGGCTCGGCATCCGGAATCGTCCTGACGAGTTCGTGGTCCTCGCCGAGAAGGCGGATGGCCGCTGCCGAATAGAGCTTGAGCAGCTTGGCGACCTGCCCCATCACCTGACCCCGCATGTCGCGGGAGTAGAGCGCGTTGCGGTCGGCCGATTCCGCCGCGCGGCACGACTGCCGGTAGCTTGCAAGCTCGTACCCAAAGTGCTCGAGCGTGCACCCGCCTTCCAGAACCAACGGCGGGCGGAACTTCGGCACGGCCGGGTTGTTCCGATTGACGACCGCCCAGATCTGGATGACGCTCTCCGCGGCCTCGATCATCGCCTCGTCCCCCGCGGTTCGGGCGGGGAGCTTGGGCAGGGCCTCCTTGTACGGCTTAGAGAGGGGCTTTCGGGACACCACCTCCTTGAACTGCTTGAAGCGCTCCCGCATCTCCGCTGCCTTGATGTCCCGATCGCCCGACGCGACCAAGCGCACATTCTCTTTCGAGACCACGTCGTTCAGCGCCATGATCAGCGACTGTCGAAGCGCGGCCAAGTGGTTCAAGGTCGCCCCTCGAATCACCAGATCCTTCGAGGACGCCTTGTTGACTTGTTCCCAATGCTTGGCGAATGCATCCAGCGTGGGAATGTAGGAAGCAACTCCAGAAAGCGGCATAGACCCCTATTTTAGAACGCCGGGGCCTTCCGATGCCCGGTTGCCTTTACCCCTTCTCCTTGAGCAGGACCTCGACGGCCCGATCCAGCTCGGCGTTCGCAAGGTCCGCGAAGCGCAGCTTTCCGGAGCGGTCGATCAGGTAGTAGTCGGGGAACGAGTCCGCGTGCATCGCCCGCATCGTCTTCTTCTCCCCGTCCTGCGCGATCAGATAATCCAAGCCGTTCTCCTTCACCGCGGCCTTCATCTTCGCGGCGTCGGGGTCGGAGTGGATGCCGATAAGGACCAGACCCTGGTCCTTGTAGCGTCGATTCAACTCTTTCAAGTGGGGCATCGACGCCTTGCACGGGCCTCACCAGTGGGCCCAGAAATCGAGAATCACCACCTTGCCCTTGAGGCTTTCCCAGGTCGGGGCCTTGCCCTGCAGGTTCAGCCACTCCGTCGCCGTGAAGGCGGGAGGAGCTTTGCCCTCCAGCGCATCTTTGAGCGCCGCGGTCGAACCCGATCGTTCGCGCTGGAACCCGTCGCCCTGGCCGCCGAACCCTGCGGCAAGGACACCGGCGAGGACGGCAAGGGTCGTCGCTACCGTTTTGTTTGCCATGGTGGACCCATTATAAGGGCACCGCTTGCCCTCCATCCCCTACAATG
Source organism: Fimbriimonadaceae bacterium (assembly GCA_023957775.1). Lineage (NCBI taxonomy): Bacteria > Bacillati > Armatimonadota > Fimbriimonadia > Fimbriimonadales > Fimbriimonadaceae > Fimbriimonadaceae bacterium. The sequence continues at coordinate 245,243 of JAMLGR010000003.1, forward strand.
AGATCTTGCCTGTCGGGCTTGGCAGGGGAGGCCTTGATGTCGCACACGGAAGAGATCCAGCACCACTACGAAAACCCCCGCCTCCTCGAATCGATCCTGGAAGGGCTCCGCGCCTCGGGAAAGGACCCGGACCATCTCGCGCCCGAGGATCTCTCCGCGGTCGACGAGTTCCACATCCGGGGGCGGGAGTCCACGACCGAAACGGCGAAACTCGCCTCGTTTCCCAAGGGGAGCCACGTCCTCGACATCGGCTCGGGCATCGGCGGCCCCTCCCGCCACCTCGCGTCGCAATTCGGACTTCGGATGACCGGCATCGACCTCAGCCCGCTTTACTGCGACATCGCCACCGAATTGGCCCGCCGCACGGGCCTGTCCGACCAGGTCCGCTACCAACAGGCCGACGCCACCAGCCTCCCGTTCGCCGACGAGACGTTCGACGGCACGTGGACGCAGCACGCCTCGATGAACATCGAGAACAAGGAGGCGCTCTACCGGGAGATGGCGCGCGTCGTCAAGCGGGGCGGGAAGGTCGTTCTTTACGACATCTACGGGAAGGAGGGCGAGCCGCACTTCCCCGTGCCTTGGGCCCGAACACCCGACATCAGCTTCCTGTGTTCGTCGGACGGGATCCGGGCACACCTCGAGAAGCAGGGATTGGTCCCGATCGTTTGGAACGACGACTCGGAGCAGGCCTTGGAGTGGTTTGAAAGGCGCATCGCCTCCTCCGCGGCCAGGGGGCCCGACCCCGTTGGGTTGCACCAGCTTTTCGGACCCATCTGGTCGGAAATGGCAAAGAACATCGTTAGAAACTTGAAGGAAAAGCGGATCGGCGTCGTCCAGGGCGTTTGGACCAAACCCTAGGCGCTACCCACCCAATGCCGCGTGCCGGGGGCAGCCCACCAGGTGGTCGTTCACCATCCCGGTCGCCTGCATGTGCGCATACACAATCGTCGACCCGACAAAGTTGAATCCCCGGGCCTTCAGATCTTTGCTGAGCGCGTCCGAGATGGGAGAGGTCGCCGGCAACTCCTGCATGCAGCTCCATCGGTTCTGGATGGGCGCGCCGTCGACGAACCGCCACACGTAGGCGTCGAACGAGCCGAACGCGGACTGGATCTCGAGAAACGCCTGCGCGTTGCGGATGGCGGATCGGATCTTCGCCCGATTGCGTACGATGCCCGGGTCGTCCAGCAGACGCGCCACCTCCGCCTCCCCGTAAGAGGCCACGCGCTCCGGGTCGAAGCCCTCGAACGCGCGCCGGTAACCCTCGCGCTTGTTGAGCACAGTGCTCCAAGAAAGACCTGCTTGGGCGCCCTCGAGCACGAGGAACTCGAACAGCCGCCGGTCGTCGTGCAACGGCACGCCCCACTCCTCGTCGTGGTAACGCGCCATCGCCTCGCCCTGCGCCCAGGCGCATCGCTCCACGGCTTGGCTAGCCTCCATCGTCGCCGCGCGCGACCGGCACGATCGGCTCCAACCCCTTTGCCTTGAGCCGTTCGTTGAACGCCGCAAGATCGACCTTCAACACCTGGTTGAGAGCTTCCAACTGCACCTGCAACAAGCCCGAAAGCTCCTTGAACACCTCGAAGGACTGGTCGGTCGGGCGGTAATCGCCCCCTTGGACGACGCCCAGCAGGGCGGCGATGCGGTTGTTCAGCTTGATGGGATAGTTCAGTGGATCCTGACCCGACTGGTTCTTGACCTGGTAGATCTCCTCTTCGATCCGCGAGAGCTTCTCACTGAGGCTGTGGGCTTCGGCCCCAAGGTCGGTCGCCTGCTCGGCGGCCTTCTCCGCCTTGGCCTTGATGTCCCGAATCTCCACGACGGCATCATTCGCATCGTTGACGCGCGCGACGATCCGGCGCGACAGCTCGAATTGGGCCACGAGGTCCTCGTCGGTCGCCTCGGCCTGCGGGTGACGCAGCACGCGCATCGACTCCGTCAGCACCTGTCCTCCCGCGGTGAGCCGAAGGGTGTACGTCCCCGGCGGCGCTTGGATCGGCCGGGGCCCCGCGGCCCACAGGATCATGCCCGGAAAACCCCGGTAGGACGGGTACTGCAGAGACGAGATGGACACGGAGTGCCAGCCCGCCTTCGAGGGATTCGCGCGCGACCGCCCCACGACGAATCCGTCGCGATCCAGCACCTCGAGATCCACCGAGTCGAACTCCTTGGTGAGCATGTAGCGGATTTGGAACCCGCTGGGCGGGTTCGCCCCGGCGTCCTTCCCGCTACCGCCCCATCGCAGCAAGGGCTGCGCCTTGGGTTTGAACAACAGCACCCCGTTCGATGCGGAGGCGGGAAGTTGCTGGAGCGGCGTGACGTCGTCCATCACCCAGAAGCCACGGCCGTGCGTGGCGAGGATGAGGTCGTCGTCCTTGAGCACGATGTCGTGCACCGGCACCACCGGGAGGTTCTGTTGGAGGGACTGCCAACGATCCCCGTCGTTGAAGCTCACCCAAACGCCGGTCTCGGTGCCCGCGTAAAGCAGCCCCTTGCGATGCGGATCCTCCCGGACGACGCGCACATAGGTATCGGATGGGATCCCCACCACGATCTCGCTCCAGGTGCGTCCGCCGTCGCGCGTTCGGTAGATGTGCGGCGAGAGGTCGTCGTTCTCGTGGTTGTCGACCGCGAGGTACGCCGTTCCCGAGGCGTGCCAGGACGGCTCGATCATCGAACACAAACCCCACTTGGGCATCTGGGAAGGCGTCACGTCTTGCCACGATCCGCCTCCGTTGTGCGTCACGTGGACCAGCCCGTCGTCCGAACCCGCCCAGATCAAGCCCCGCTCGATCGGCGACTCCGCGACGGTGAACACCGTGCCGTAAACCTCCACACCCGTGTTGTCCTTGGTGATCGGACCACCCGAAGAACCGAGGGTCGACGGGTCGTTGCGCGTGAGGTCCGGGCTGATCTGCTTCCAACTCTGCCCGCCGTTCGTGCTCCGCATCACGTACTGCGACGTGGTGTACATCATGTTGGGGTCGTGGGGCGAGAACACGATGGGGAACGTCCACTGGAGGCGATGTTTGAGATCGATGGCGCCATGGCCCATCGGGTTGTCGGGCCAGATGTTGACGTCCCGGTTCTGCCGCGTCCGATGGTTGAGCCGCTCAAGCGCTCCGCCGTAATTGCCGCCAAAGACGACGTCCGGATCGTCCGGTTTGGCGACCACGTAGCCGCTCTCCCCGCCCGCCGTGGAGGTCCAATCGTCCCGAGTGATGCCCTGCCCGTTGGTGCGGCTGGGGATCCGGACGGTGCTGTTGTCCTGCTGGGCGCCGAGGATGTTGTAGGGGAACGCGTTGTCGGTGGACACGTGGTAGAACTGGCCCGTCGGCATATCCTGTTCGGTCCACGTCTGACCTCCGTCCGTGGTCACGCTCGCGCCTCCGTCATTGGCCTCGATCATCCGGCGCGGGTCGTTGGGATCGATCCACAGGTCGTGGTTGTCCGAGTGGGGCGTCCTCACCCCCCGGAACGTCTTGCCCCCGTCGGTCGATCGCGCAAATCCCACGTTGAGGACGTAAACCGTGTCCTTGTCCTTGGTGTCGGCGAAGATGCGCGTGTAGTACCACGCGCGCTGGCGGTAGCTGCGGCTGTCGTTCACCAACTCCCACGTGTCGCCCGCGTTGTCGGAACGGAAGATGCCGCCCGACAGGTTCTCGACGATCGCGTAGACGCGGTTCGGGTCGACCGGCGACACGCTGACTCCGATCTTCCCCATCATGCCGGGCGGCAGCCCGGCGTTCCGGGTCAGGTCCTTCCAGCTCTTGCCGCCGTCGACGCTCTTGTAGAGTCGGCTGCCCGCGCCCCCGCTGTTGAGCGCGTACGGCGTGCGCCACGCCTCCCACGTGCTCGCGTAGAGCACCTCGGGGTTGGAGGGGTCCATCGAGAGGTCGATCGCGCCCGCGCGGTCGTTCACATAGAGGATCTTCGACCACGTGCGGCCGCCATCCGTGGTCTTGAAGATGCCCCGCTCGGGCGAGGGTCCGTAGACGTGGCCCAACGCGGCCACGTAGACGGTGTCGGGGTCCTTGGGATGCACGCGCACGCGGGCGATCGACTGGGTGTCCTGGAGCCCGACGTGGGTCCACGTCTTCCCAGCGTCGCTGGACTTGTACACCCCGTCCCCGTGCGAGATGTTGCCTCGGATTTCGGTCTCGCCCATCCCGACGTAGACGATGTCGGGGTTGGACGGGCTGACCCCGATCGCGCCGACGGACCCGGTCTTGAAGAACCCGTCCGATACGTTGCGCCAATCCTCGCCCGCGTTGGTGCTCTTCCAGAGACCACCGCCCGTCGCGCCCATGTAGAACTCGTCGGGCCGCCCAGGAACCCCTGAGACGGCGACCGAGCGCCCCCCGCGGTAAGGCCCGATCGATCTCCAGTTCAGACCCGAGTAGAGCGAGGGATCGATCGTCTGGGCAAGGGCCGAAGGCGTCGACCAGGCGATGAGGGACGCGATGACGAAAACGAAAACGCTGCGAACGGTTTGCATGGACCCACCCTCGAACCCGACGGGGTTCGATGCCGAGAATCTACCCGGCGGGGGAGGCTGTCGGTTGCCTCGATGCGGATCTCGAGACCCCCTCGCGCTCCCTCTCGAACTTCTCCAGTGCCCTTGGGAACCACTTGTAGAGCCCCTCGGCCTGATACCCGACGACCCGCTCCAAGACCGTTCCCTGTGGGTCCATGAACAGCACGTCCGGAATGCCGTTGACCGCATACCGGTCCGCCAACTTCTCGTCCCGGTCCACGTCGATCTTCACCAGCACGAAGGGCTTGGCGGCCTCGATGAACTCGGCCTCCGGGAACATGCTCTTGGTGTAAGCCCGGCAATTCAAACACCAGTCGGTCCCGAAGAAGACCAGCAACGGTTTGCCTTCGTGCCGGGCGCGGGCCAGACCCTCTTCGAGCGTCGAAGACCAGACGGCCGGCACGGGCTTGGGTTTGAGCGGGTAGAAATCGGCCGGCACCGCTAGCTTGGTGGCCTTTCCAACGACCGGCCCTCCCCCGCACCCGCACAGGAGCGCGAGGAGAACCACTCCTCCGGCCAACGTCATCCCCCCACGCACAGCCATCTCCTCCATGTTACAACGACCGGGCCAAGAAGTCCCAAGGATCTACGGCAACTTGGTTCGGCGCAGGCAACTTTCGTGGTCGATCGTGCAACGGCCCGCCCCTTCCGCTTCCGCCCAGGCGACGAACTGCAGATCGGAAGCCGCCATGTCCAGACCGTGCACGGATTCGATCCCGAGTTCGGCAAGCTTGCGCGCCCAACTCCCATGCTCGCCGCGGAACGCTTGCTGGGCGTGGTACACGCGGTGCAACAGAGCGATCACGGCCCACGCCGGATCCTCGACAAAGGCGGGGGCGTCCTCCACGCGCGTGGAGAACTGCACGTAGCCCCAATGCTCGGGTCGGTGCATGTCGACAGCCCATTGCGGGGACCAGACCCAGTTGTCCTCCTTGAGGCCCAACACCTTCCCGTAGCGGCCATCGACCACGGTGTGGCGCCACTCGACGCGCGAGAAGTTGATGCGCCAGCGATCGCCGTCTTTGGGAGGACTGGGCCGCCCGGCGCATTCACCGAGCACCTTCCAAGGCAGGGCCAGCTCCACGGACCAGCCTCGGTCCTCGTCGCTGGGATCGTTCAACGTCCCATCGACGTCGACCGCGCTTTGCAGACCGGGGATCTCCCACGCGTTGATGGCGGGGCCACCGTTGCGGTACGGCCGTGCCAGCAAGAGGTCCCACACCGTGCCCAGCGCGTTGATCTCGATCTCGTAGTAGCGATGGTTGTCCCCGTCGGGGTCGAGGAAGACCTCGAAATCGTTGTCCTGAAAGATCACCGAGTCGTGCTCCGTGAGGGTTCCCCACACGTGCGGCTCCTCCAACTCGGCCCCGATGTAGAAGAAGCGCTCGTCCCACAGCATCTTCGCGCGGGTGCGATGCCGGGGCGCGGGCTGCGCGTCGCCTTCGATGTCGACGAACGCGTCGGTCCACGCGGCATGGGCCCAGAACGGTTTGTCGAGGCGCCCGTCGATCGTGGGAGGGCCGGGCGCGCGAAGGCACACGTAGCCCTTCGGATGCGCCCAGCGGCTCGAGGGCTCCGTCAAACAGGCCACTCCGCGACGCGGGCGGTCTCGATGATCGCGGGATTCTCCTCGTGCGGATTGTCGCGCGCGTCGCGCGGAAGGTGCACGATCTTCTCGACGACATCCATGCCCTCGACCACCTGACCGAACACGGAGTACTGCCCGTCGAGATGGGGAGAGGTCTTGTGCATGAGGAAGAATTGGCTGCCTGCCGAGTTGGGGTCCGATGTGCGGGCCGCGCTGAGGATGCCCGGGGTGTGCGGGATCGAGTTGAACTCCGCGGGAAGCGTGTAACCGGGGCCGCCGGTGCCGTGCCGGCTGCGGTCCGGACTCTTCGAGTGGGGGTCGCCCCCCTGGATCATGAATCCGGGGATCACTCGGTGGAACCGCACCCCGTCGTAAAACCCTTCGCGGCACAGCTTCTTGAAGGCCTCCGCGTGTTTCGGTGCCTTCTCGGTGAAGAACTTCACGACGATGCGGCCCTGATTGGTGTTGAGAACCGCGACCTCATCGCCCTCTGCGGGCGCGGTGGCGCCCGGGGCGGCGGTGGGGCCGAGTTCGGTGGGTGAATCGCTCATGCCGGGGGTTTACCCGGTTGACCCCGTGCGCCGCAGCGCCGCCTTAACCGAGCCGTGGTGGCACTTCGAGGCGCGCCGCAATGTCGTTCACCTCGGAAGAGCGGCCGTTCTTGCCCACCGCGTGATCCACCCGGGACGCCAACTGGTACACGGCGTCGGTCAGCGCGTCGAGTCGCTGGGACAGCTCGTCGCTCTTGGCATTCTTCTGGTGCAGGATCTCCGCCATCTTCCGCTGGTGGTGCAGCAGAAACGGCACGAGCAGCACAGCCGTGCCGAGCGTGACAGACGCAAGCGCCAAAAAGAAGATTTCGTCAGGCATCGCACTCCAAGGATACAACCGGTTCCGTCAAGGAGCGGGACCTTTGGGAAGGAGGCGCGACTACTCCTTCGCGATCTCGGCGTCGTTGTCGTGGACGCGCTGGTTGGCGGCGGTCTGCACCCCTTGCGCCACATCGATGTCGTGGCGAATCACACCGGGATCGGCGTGCGGATCACCGACGGTCACCTGCTGCGAGGGTCCGCAGCCGGCCGCCGCAAGGGCCAATCCGAGCAGGGCTTTGATTCGTAGGTCCATGGGGCCTCCGAATCGTTTGTTCCATGCTCAGCCCGGTTTCTTGGGCGTGAACGTCAACCGGGCGCGCATCTCGTCGCCCTCGTCGTCGAAGAGCGTCGAGAAGCTCTTGCGGTCCTTGGCGACCGTGAAGACCTTCTTGTCCTCCTCCTTGGGCGCGACCCCGTTTTGGGTCACCGTGAGCATCTCGAGCTTGTCCGCCTTGAGGGTCCACTTGCCCTCCACACGATCGGGCTTCTCCTTTCCCGGTTGCGTGGCGGTCAGCGAGAACGTGCCGTCCGCGCGCATCGTGAGCACGACCTTGACTTGTGCGACCATCGCCTGGAGCGAATCCCGCATCTTCGCCGTCTCGGCATCTTTCGCCTTCGCCGGATCGGGAATCTCGATCGTCAGAGCGCCCGTCCACTCACCCGCGAGCGGGGACTGGCCGAGAGCCGCCCCGAAAGAGCCCAACACCAACATGCCAACGGCAAACGATTTCAAGCAACGCATCGGATCTGCATCCTCCTTCTCCGGCCCGAAACGGCACGTCAAGCGCCAGGCCGTTTCCAAAGCTTCGCGACGGGATATTCGGTTCCTTCCGAGAGCATGTCGGCAAAGAAGCCCCAGGCGGCCGCGCCGTCGAGGCTCTCCGGTTCGAGCAAGTGGAAGGTAAGAACCGCCAGCGGCGTGTTCGTAGGCACCAGGAAGCTGCCCGCGGGGAACTCCACCGTCTTGCGCTCGAACGTTCCCTCCAATCGAATCAGCCGGTGGCCCTGGAAAGGGCTCGCGTCTTGGTTCCGCTGGGCGATGTGGAACCGATCCGCCTCGCCCTTCCACGGCTTCGAGAGCTCGCGAACATCGATTCCGTGGCGCCGCAGCAGGGCGGCCACCTCTTTTTCAGAAGCTGGCAGCAGGTAGGCGGCCGGCAGCGGCGCCGCTTTCGACGTCTTGAACCGGTCGAAGATGGGCATGCTCGCCTCGACGAACTCCGTGGGCTTGCCCGTGCGCCGCGGGGCACCCTGCTCGGCCGGTTTCTCGAGCAGCACGGCCTCGGTTCCGCGCTGGTCCATCTCGAACCGAACCCCGAGCTGAGGGGCGGTCTCGGGATGGCTCCCCCACGCCACGGCGCGGGCATCGGCGGCCTTGGCCATCGCGATGACCTTCGCGGCATCGCGGGCGAGTCGACCCAGCACGGCGGCGACGAATCGGTCGGTGGCGATCACCCTCTCCTCGAACGGAAGGTAGGAGAACGCTTCCGAGAGCACCCCGATTCGGCCGCGCACCCCCGCATAGTTCGTCACGTAGCGCGGCTCCTCGCCAAAGGTCAGCCACGCCTGCCCGCTGTCCCGCCGCGCGGTATTGCCGTAGTCGAACGTCTCCAACTTGTACTGATCGCGCAGCTCTTTGCGCACGTCGGGCAGAAGCTGATCGCGGCTGTAGGCCAGGATCTCGGGGTCGGTGTTCGGGTTGAGCGGCGGCGAGTAGGTGAGCCCGTACCCGTGGCGCGTGCCGTTCGTGGTGTGCAGGTCCATCATCGCGTCGGGGTTCCACTTCGCGTACACGTGCTCGAGCACGCCGCGCATCTCGGGCGACTCGGCCTTCATGCAGTCGCGGTTGAGGTCGAAGCCCTGTCCGTTGGTGCGCACGCCCACCTCGTCCGGTCCGTTTTGGCCCGGACGGTTGCGCGATCCGGGCGCGAACTTCTCGTTCCCGTCCGCGTTGTAGATCGGGTCCACGACGAGCACGAGGTGGTCGAGCAGTCCGTGCGGGTCTTGGGACACGCGCCGGAGCAGCATCTGGGCGGCTTCCTTGCCCTCGACCTCGCCCGCGTGGATGTTCGCCTGGACGTAGACCACGGCCTTGCCGGCCCGGTGCGCCTCCTCGGGCGAGGAGACCATCGGCCGGGCGGCGACCACGAGCGGCATCTTCCGCCCCTCGGTGCTCACGCCCATGTACGTGATGCGGATGGGCGCGCCCTTCTTGTCGAGCGCCTCGAGGAAAGCGATCACATCGTCGTAGTGCGACGTCTCGCGATACGCGGTCCGCTCGGCACGCGTCTGCGGCCAGGCGTCTTGGGGCGGCATCAGGGCGGTGGCGAAGAGTGCGGCTAGCATGGTCGGATTATGGTTTGTGGTTTGTGGTTTGTGGTTGGTGGTTGGTGGTTGGTGGTTGGTGGTTAGCTTGCGATGGGTCGGAGTTCCTGCAGCTTCTGCTCCACCAGACCGACGGCTTCTCCGAGCGTCTCATCGTCGAAGGCGAACTTGGCTCCGGCGGCTTCGAAGAGCTCGGGAAGGGGGCGGGTGCCTCCGAGGGCGAGCATCCTCCGGTATGCCTGGACGGCGCCCGCGGGATCGGTGAGCGAGTTGCGCCAGACTTGGAGCGCACCCAGCGAGGCCATGCCGTACTCCACGTAGTACATCGGCACCACGAAGATGTGGAGTTTCCGCTGCCACCCCATGGCTCGCTCGAGCTCGAGTCCGGTCCAGTCCACGCCGGGCATGAACCGGTTCCAGAGCTCGGTCCACTTCGCCTCGATCGCCTCCGGGTCGCAAGCTTGGGCAGGGGTCTCGTACGCCCAGTGCTGGAACGCGTCCACCACGGCCATGTACGGCCAGAACTGGATCACACCTTCGAGGTGCTTGATGCGCGCCCGCGCGGCTTCGGCCTCGGAGTAGAAGCCCGTCTCGGGGTCCGAGAGGTACCGGCCCGAGAGCAGCTCCATGGACATCGACGCGACCTCGGCGATCTCCGAGGTGTAGGCGAGTTGGTGGACGTAGGGCAGATGCGCCGTCGCGAACACGTGGAACGCGTGCCCCGCCTCGTGCAGGAGCGTCTGGACGTCGTCGTGCACGCCGGAAGCGTTCATGAAGATGAACGGTTTGCGCACGACGTCGAAGTTCGTGCAGTACCCGCCGGGCGCCTTGTTCTTTCGGCTGTCGAGATCGAGGAGCCCCTCGTCCGCCATTTGCCGGAACTGGCCGCCCAACTCGGGATCGACCTTGGCCAGCACGCCCTGGCTCCGCTCGACCAGGCGTTCGACGTTTTCGAACGGGTGGAGCGGCGCCTTGCCGGAGGGATCGACGTCGAGGTCCCAGGGCCGGAGCGCTTCCACGCCGAGGGCCTCCCGCTGACGGGCGTAGATGCGGGAGGCCGCGGGCACGACCTGTCGCTCGATGGCCGCATGGAACTGCTTGCACTCCTCCGGCGAGTAGTCGAACCGGAACAGCTCCCTCCACTTGTAGGTGCGGAAGCTGTCGCAACCGGCATTGCGGGCGATCTTTCCGCGCAGTTCGTAGAACGAGTTCCACAACTCGTTCAGCCGCTCGCGGTCCTCCAGTTTTCGACCCACCATCATGCGCCACGCCTTCTCGCGCCGGGTGCGGTCGGTCTCCTCGAGCACGGGATTGAGGCGGGCGACCGGGATCTCCTCGCCTTCCCAGACCACGGTTTGCGCGCCGACGATCTGGTCGTACTCTTGGGAAAGCTTCATCTCCTGGGCGAGAAGGGGCACGTTCACTTCGCGGTAAAGCTCGGCCTCCGCCCGCATGTTGCGCAACGGCACGTCGAACCCTTCCGGCTCGAGCCCGGACGCCAAGAGCTTCTCCTTCAGCCGCTGGTCGGCCTTCTGCGCCTCCTGGTAGACGCCGTCCAGGTACGCGTTGAGGCGCGCTTCGGCCTCCTTGTCGGCCGTGTTCACCGACGTTGCGACGAACAGGCGCTGCTCGGTCTCCCGCACCATCTCGGCGAGCCGAGACCAGCGCGAGAGCCACTGCCCGACGTTGGCTTGGTTCAATTCGGCGCTCTCCAGCTCCCGGTAATGGGGGGCGATCGCATCCCACTCCAAGCTCATGAACTCCTGGGCCGTCGAAGGAAGGGTCGTTTCCATGCCCCATTATCGCCCTTTCCGCCCTCGCGCCACTGGAAAGCCGACACCCTTGGACCCGTTCGAACGTAGAACCCTTAGCCATGCCCTTCCTCGCCGCATTCGCCGCTGCCGTCGCCCTCCAATCCGGGTCGGCCCAGGTTCCGTTGGACGTCGTGCTCTCCAACGTCCGCCACGCGCTGGAGATCGAGAAGTTCGAGGCTCTGCCGCGAGGATTCCAAAGCACGGGAAAGGCCACCTATTTCGGCGAGGAGTCGTCGTACAGTGGCATCTTCACGCCCTCGGGCGACTTTGTCGAAACGGTCGCGGGCAATTTGGGCAACGCGCACGGCTTCGACGGCAAGGTCGCGTGGGAAGCGGACTGGACCGGCGCGACCCGGTCGCTGGCCCTGCGCGACCGCGAGCTGCTCTTCTCCAGTGTCGCGATCCAAACCGGGCGCTGGCTGGGAAAGGAGTCGCCGTTCGACATCTCGCTCCCCAAGGAGCCCGACGGCGACGCGACCGTCGAGCTGGAGCTCAGGTTCCGCGGCGGGATCCACAAGACCCGGATCACCGTCGACCGCGCGACGTGGCTCCCCGTGTCCGAATCCTATGAAAGCAATGCCGGCGAGAGCGTCACCACGTTCTCCGACTGGCGTCCGACGATCGCGGGCAAGGTGCCGTTCCGCATCGAGAACTCGGAAGGGGGCCTCACGAACGTGATCCGGATCGAACGCGTCGAGCCCACGCCCACGTTCGTTCGGAACCCATTTGCGAGCCTCGGGTGGAAGGCGTTGGACACCACGTTCGACACGGCCGTTCCCGCCGCCGTCGAGGTCAAGCGCGCGTTCACGGGCCACATTCTGGTCCATCCGCTGCTGGACGGCAAGGACGTGGGCTGGTTCATCCTCGACAGCGGCGCGGGCTCGATGGTCGTCGATCCGAAGGTCGCGGACGAGGTCGGCATGCCGAAGGTGGGGAAGGTCCCGGTGGTGGGCATCGGCGGGGTGCTGATGGGCAGCTTCCGGCAGAGCAAGACGTTCGCCCTCGGCCCCGCCACCATTCGCGACCTGAAGTTCATCGAGATCGATCTGGCGCAGCTCTCGGGGATCTTCCGCACGAAGATCGCCGGAATCGCCGGCTACGACGTCTTCCGCCGCGCGATCGTGGAGCTGGGGCTGAAGGACAACCGGCTGGAGCTCCACGACCCCGTTTCGTTTCGCTTGGCGAAGGGCGCCTGGCAACCCCTGATTCTCGATGGCAAGCACCCAATCGTGCAGGCGACGTACGAGGGGGACCGCAAGGGCTTCTTCCGCCTCGACACGGGGGCCTCGGGAACCCTGACGTTCGGGGGAGACCTCGCTTCGAAACTCGCCGAGGGCCGCCCGACCAAGCCGATCATGCTCGGTGGCGTTGGCGGGATGATGAACGCGAAGGTGGGGACGATCGAGTACTTCGACCTGGCGGGACACCGCTTCGAGAAGCCGGAGGTCACGTTCATGACCGACAAGCGCAACGCGCTGGCCAACGAGTTCCTGGACGGCAACATCGGCCAGGACCTGCTGCTGCCCTTCACGATGGTGTTCGACTACGGCGACCAGCGCATCGCCTTCGTGCAGGAAAGTGACGCCCCCCTCCCGGCCAGGTCCGGCCGCTGGCCCGTCCCCCTGCCGTGACGGGGTGCCACCGGGTGCCACATGTTGCCACTGGGCCTCCAACAAAGGTGCCACGCCCGCTTGACGGGCTTGCCGAGATGTACCGCTCCAACAAAGGTGCCACGCCCGCTTGACGGGCGTGCCGAGATGTACCGCTCCAACAAAGGTGCCA